>NZ_JBFBJI010000001.1:482157-506057 GCF_040702065.1 Streptomyces sp. NPDC086777
CCCAACAAACACCTTTAGTTGCACAAACTGTGTTGCTTCCCCCCCCCAACCCACTTCTGTGGAGCTAAGGAGAATTGAACTCCTGACCTCCTGCATGCCATGCAGGCGCTCTACCAACTGAGCTATAGCCCCGTGTTCTGGTCCGCCGGGTTTCCCTGGCGGCGACGCCAACATTACACGGTCGAAGGGGTGCACCACCAAATCGTTTCCGTTCTGTACGGATACGGACGCTAGTGTCGGGCTTCGTGACCGTGATCGCGATCTCCGAGACCCGGCGCCGGCTGCCGGTGGCACTGGGGGCGTGTCTCCTGTCGTTCGCGGCGTTCTGGGTGGCCCAGCGGGCCGCGCACGTGTCGATGATCGACCTGATGGTCTACCGGGCGGAGGGGGCGACCGTCCGCGCGGGCGGTGATCTCTACGCGCTGCGGACGACGGCGGCTCATCTGCCGTCCACCTACCCCCCGTTCGCGGCGCTGCTGTTCGTCCCGCTGACGCTGCTGGACGTCACGGGCATGCGCACCCTGGCGATGGCCGGGAACCTGGTCCTGCTGCTGGCGTTCGTCGGGCTGTCGATGCGGCTCGTCGGGCACGCGCGCGTGGAGCACGTCCTGTGGGTCGCGGCGGCCGCGGTCTGGTGCGAGCCGGTGTGGACGACCGTGCGCTACGGGCAGGTCAATCTGCTGCTGGCGGTGCTGGTCCTGTGGGATCTGTCACGCCGTCCCGCCGAATACCCGGACCGCTGGGCGGGGGTGGGTGTCGGGCTCGCGGCGGCGGTCAAGCTGACCCCTGCCCTGTTCGCGGTATTCCTGCTCGTCACCGGCCTGGCCGCGCGCCACGCCGGACGGGACGGCGGGCCGTGGCTGCGGCACGCGCGCGGGGCGGCCGCCGTCTTCGCGGGTGCGACGCTGCTGGCGGCGGCCGTCCTGCCGTACGACTCGTGGCGGTTCTGGACGGGGATGGTGTTCCGGACGGGACGGGTGGGGCGGGCCGAGGAGACCGCGAATCAGGCCCTGCGCGGCGTTCTGGCGCGCCTGCTGCACACTCCCGACCCAGGAGCCCTGTGGGCGGCCGCTGCGGCCCTGACGGCCGTCCTGGGGATCGCGGTGGCGGTGGCGGCGGAGCTGCGCGGCCGGCGGGCCTGGGCGGTGGCCGCCTGCGCGGTGACCGCGTTGCTGATCAGCCCGGTGTCCTGGTCGCACCACTGGGTGTGGTGCGTGCCGGTGGTGCTGCTGCTGTGGACCCGCGGGCACCGGACGGTGGCCGCGGGCACACTTCTGGTCTTCTGCTCGTACGCCCTGTGGTGGGTGCCGCACGGGCAGGGGCGGCCCGAACTGCACCAGAACGCCGTCACCTTGACGCTGTCCGCGCTCTACACGGTCACCGGGGTGCTCTTCCTGGCGCTCACCCGGACATCGTTGCCGAGGCCGGGTCCCGGTCAGGCCGTGACGAACGAGTAGAAGCGCTTGAGCGTGCAGTGCTCTTCGAGGAGCCGACCGTAGATCGGCTCGCCCTCCAGCTCACGGTAGGTCTCGATCGGGTCGCCCTTTATGATCAGCGCCCGCGCGCATTCCTCGCACCAGTACTGGTAGTCGGGGTTGATCGGCTCCATGTCGCGGACGATGGGGGTGCCGCTCCCGCACCAGTCGCACTTCCGCCTGTGTGCACCCATCGATCAGCTCCAGCTGTGGCCGCAGGCCGTGCACACGTAGGAGATCCCGCCGTTGTCGCCCAGTACCTGGGCGACATGCACGGAACCGCAGGAAGGGCAGAGCAGCCGGGTGTTCGTGTCCCGTATCAACGCCGCACCGAGGAGGTGGCCGCCCTCCTCAAGGATGCTCGCAGGCATCGCTACTCCTCCCGTCGGGCCGCGCCCCCTTCCGGCCGTTTGATTCTGCCACGGCCGGACCAATACGGTCAGCGACGCCTCAGTACCAGTCCGGACACGGCACCCGCGGCCGCCGTCGCGGCGAGCGCCCATGCGCAGGCTGACAGCGCCTCCGCAGAGGTATACGCCCGCGGGCCCCCAAGTGACTCAAGCCGGTTCAAGAACAGTGTGCCGAACGCGGCGACGCCGAGGAGCTGGCCGAGCTGGGTGACGGTCGCGAGGAGTCCGCTGGCGTCCGCGGCGTCCTCGGGGCGCACGGTTGCGAGCGCGCCGGTGAGCGTGGGACTGAACGCGAGCGCGAGCCCCGCGCCCACACCGGCGTACGCCACATAAAGCGGTGCGCCCCCGTCGCCGCCCCCGTGGAAGGCCAGGCCGACCCCGGCCGCGCCCAGCGCGGTGAGCACGAACCCGGCCGGGGTCAGCGCCCGCTGCCAGGCGGCCGGCCACCTGCGCCAGGTGAGGGCGACCGCGCCGAAGACGACGGCGGTCGGCGCGAAGGTGAGACCGGCGCGCAGTGCGCTGTAGCCGAGGCCGCTCTGGACGTGCAGGGTGAGGGTGAAGAGGAATCCGGCGTTGACGGCCATGACGGCGAGGATCCGCAGGACGGCCAGGCCCATGCCGGGGTGGCGCAGCACCCGGGGCGCGACGATCGGGGCGCCGCCGCGCCGGGCGAGCCCCGCCTCGTACCCGCAGAACAGCGCGAACAGGAGCACGGCGGCGGCCAGGGACAGCCAGGACCACAGCGGCCAGTCCTCCTCCTGGCCGAGCACCAGCGGGACCGTCAGCAGCGACACGGCGGCCGCCAGCAGGACCAGGCCGGGCAGGTCCATGCCGCGGGCCCGCTCGGGACCGGATCCGGAGCCGGGCGGCAGGACGCGCCGGCCGAGGACGAGGAGTACGGCGCCGACGGGCACGTTGACGAGGAACACCGGCCGCCAGCCGGTGCCGAACAGGTCGGCGCTGACCAGGACGCCGCCGATGATCTGGCCGGCGGCCGCGCCGACCGCGAGGACCGCTGAGTAGGCGCCGAGCGCCCGTATGCGGGCCTCGCCGGTGAAGGCACGCTGGATGATGCTGAGGACCTGCGGGATCATCACCGCCGATCCGGCGCCCTGCACCAGCCGGAACACGATCAGCTCGGTGGCCCCCTGGGCCAGGCCGCAGGCGAGCGACGCCGTGGTGAACAGGGCGAGGCCGGCGAGGTGGACCCGGCCGTGGCCGAGCCGGTCGCCGAGCCGGGCGCCGGTGATCAGCAGCACCGAGTAGGTGATGGCGTATCCGGCCACGACCAGCTGCAAGTCGGCGCCCGAGGCGTGGAGTTCGGAACCCATGGTGGGGGCCGCGACATTCACGATGAAGACGTCCAGCACAGCCATGAACAGGGCCGCGAGGACGACCGTGAGGAGCAGCCGGGGCCGGTTGTCAGTGCCGGGTGCTTCACTTTTCGCAGGGGTCGCGGCGGGTACGGGACCTGGTCCCGTCCGGGATGTCGTCGTCATGCGACCGAGCGTGGCGGCGGGCCGGTAAGGGTGCCGAGAGCCCGCCGATGCTGGTACTGGCAGCACCTGGCAGCCGGCGTTGTCCGCGCCGACGATGGAGACGTGACGACGGGGGACGCGACGATGACGACGACAGCACACCGCCGCAGGCCGGAGCTGGCCGCGTTCCTGCGCAGCAGGCGGGCCCGGGTGCAGCCGGCGGACGTCGGGATGCCGCCGGGGCTGCGGCGGCGCACGCCGGGGCTGCGCCGGGAGGAGGTCGCCCAGCTCTCGGGGGTGGGCGTGACCTGGTACACGTGGCTGGAGCAGGGCCGGCCGATCAACGCGTCGGCGCAGGTGCTGGACGCGGTGGCACGGACCCTGATGCTGGACCCGCCGGAGCGGGAGCATCTGTACCGGCTGGCGGAGGTGCCGTTCGCCCCGGTGCCGGAGGGGCTGTCCCGGTCGGTCGGCGCGGAGGTGCAGGGCATCATCGACGCGCTGGACCCGCTGATGGCGGTGGTGTACACCTCGCGCTACGACGTGCTGGCCACCAACGCCGCCTACCGGGACCTGTTCCTGGTGCCGGAGACGGTGCGGATCGGTGTGCCGAACGTGCTGTGGACGCTGTTCACGGTGCCGGAGGAGACCAGCCCGGTGGTGCATCTGCGGCGTGAACTGCCGGTGATGGTGGCGACCCTGCGCTCCTCCTACGGCAGACATGTCGGCGAGCCCGCCTGGGAGGACTTCATACAGGCGCTGTCGCAGGCCAGCGGGTACTTCGCCCAGTTGTGGGAGAGCGGGGCGGTGGCGCAGCCGGGGCCGCGGGTGAAGACGTTCCGTCATGAGGCGGTGGGCGAGCTGCGGATGACGTCGCAGTCGCTGTCGATCGACGGGATGCCGGAGGCGCGGATCGTGGTCTACACGCCGGAGGACGAACGCACGCGGGAGCGGGTGGCGTTGCTGCGGGAGCGCAGGCAGCGGTTGTGGCCGGTGACGGAGGAGGAGGCCGCCGAGATCCTCCGGGAGTGGAACACAGGAAATCCCGCCCTCTGAAGAGGACGGGATTCCGTCACCGATCTTTGACAACTCGAGATTTGTCTTCGACAGTCTGCGAAGTGCCGATCTGTGGAGCTAAGGAGAATTGAACTCCTGACCTCCTGCATGCCATGCAGGCGCTCTACCAACTGAGCTATAGCCCCTCGTGTTCTTCCCGTCTTTCCGCTTGGCGGGGCGAACAAGAAGAACTTTAGCCTGCGACCTGCCGGAAAGTGAAATCCGGGCTCCGGGCGGGCCGGGCGGCCGCAGGTTCGTCAGTCGTCGTCGCCGAGGACGGGCTCCGGGAGGGTGCCGGCGTTGTGCTCCAGGAGTCGCCAGCCGCGGGCGCCTTCGCCGAGCACGGACCAGCAGCAGTTGGTGAGACCGCCGAGGCTCTCCCAGTGGTGGGACTCAAGGCCGAGGAGCCGTCCGATGGTGGTGCGGATGGTGCCGCCGTGGCTGACGACCACGAGGGTGCCGTCCTCGGGGAGCTTCTCGGCGTGCCGGAGCACGACGGGGGCGGCCCGGTCGGCGACCTCGGTCTCCAGTTCGCCGCCGCCGCGGCGGACCGGCTCGCCCCGCTTCCAGGCGGCGTACTCGTCGCCGTGGCGGGCGATGATCTCCTCGTGGGTGAGGCCCTGCCACACGCCCGCGTAGGTCTCCCGCAGTCCCTCGTCGCGGATCACGTCGAGGCCGGTGAGGGCGGCGAGCTGGGCGGCCGTGTCGGCGGCGCGCCGCAGGTCGGAGGAGACGATCGTGTCCGGGCCGAGGGAGGCGAGCAGGCGGGCCGCACGGCGGGCCTGGCCGATGCCGGTCTCGGTGAGCTCGACGTCGGTGGAGCCCTGGAAACGGCGCTCCACGTTCCACGCGGTCTGGCCGTGCCGCCACAGGATGATGCGGCGGCCGCGGCCCGTGCGGTCGGTCACCTCGCCGGTGGCGCTCATCACCAGTCCCCGTCCGGTTCGCCGGAGTCCTCGGCGGCCTGCAGCCTGGCGTGCTCCGCCGCCTTGCCGCGGGTGGCCTTGGCGTCGGCGGGCAGCTCGATCTCGGGGCAGTCCTTCCACAGCCGTTCCAGGGCGTAGAAGACGCGCTCCTCGCTGTGCTGGACGTGGACGACGATGTCGACGTAGTCGAGCAGGATCCAGCGGGAGTCGCGGTCGCCCTCGCGGCGCACCGGCTTGGCGCCGAGTTCCTTCTGGAGGCGTTCCTCGATCTCGTCGACGATCGACTTGACCTGGCGGTCGTTGGGCGCGGAGGCCAGCAGGAAGGCGTCCGTGATCGACAGGACGTCGCTGACGTCGTAGGCGATGACGTCGTGGGCGAGCTTGTCGGCGGCCGCCTGGGCGGCGGCGGTGATGAGCTCGTGGGAACGGTCGGTTGCGGTCACTGCGTGGCTTTCCCTCGGCGGTCGTTTGACCTCAAGGGTCTCACGGACCGCCGGGCACACCCCACGTGATTACCGGGTCACGTGGGGTGCGGCGGGCCGCCTCAGGAGGAGGACGGCTTGTAGTCCTGGCCGAGGACGACCGAGATGTCCGCGCCGGAGCCGACGGTGCCCTTGCGGACGGCGCCGGTGCCGAGGCCGAGGGTCTTGGCCACCTCGGTGGCGTTCTCCTTGTCGGCGGCGCCGGCGTAGAGCACCTCGGAGGTGGCCCGGGTGCTGGAGGCCGTACCGCCTTCCAGGAAGGTGTAGCCGCCGTTGACGAGGACCACGCGGGCCTTCTCGGTGTCGTCCTTGACGCCGGTGGCGTTCTGGACGGAGACGCGGACCGCGGATCCCGCCGACGGGCTCTTGGCGGTGCCGCCGAGGATGTCCTTGACGACGCTGGAGCTGGTCTCGGCGCTGAGGGTGCCGTCGCTCTGCACGGGCAGCAGGGCGGTCTTGTAGTCGCCGTCCTTGGCGAGGTCGGCGAGCTTGGCGAGGAAGGTGCCGAGGTCCTTGTCGGTCAGGGACGGGTCGAGGATCTGGGCGAGGGTCTGCACGGTGGTCGTCGCGGCCGAGGCGTCGGAGGACAGCTTGCGCAGCACACCCTGCATGACCTGCCCGAACCGCTCCAGCTGGGCGTTCTGAGCTTCGCCGGAGGCGCGGTAGGTGGCGTAGGCGACGGCGGCCTTGCCCCCGAGGGTCTGGTCCTTGCCCTGATGGACGAGGGGCTCCTCGCCCTTTTTCTTGGCGTCCGGGTCGGGGACGTCGGCGTTGGTGTCGATGTCGATGTTGCCGACGAGGTCGACGAGGTTCTGCAGGTAGGGGGTGTCGAGGCGCCAGGTGCCCTCGATGTTGGTGCCGAGGACGGTGTCGAGCTGGTCGCGGGTGCCGGAGGAGCCGTCGCCGTCGACGGACTTGGCGAGGGTCGTGGTGGTGCCGTCGTCGTCGGTGAGGGCGAGGGAATTGGGCAGCAGGACGCTGCTGCCCTGCTTGGTGGTGGTGTTGTCGACGAGCAGCACGGTCGAGGTGCCGCCGCCACCGGTGTTGTGCAGGTGGACGACGATCACGTCGCGTTTCTGGGCGGCCGCCGAGATTGTCGTGCCGCCCTTGGCGGTGGAGGAGGACAGACCGGGGATCTTTCCGGCGTACCAGAGGTAGCCGGCGCCGCCGACGGCGACCAGGGCGAGGACGACGACCAGGGCGATCATCCGGCTGCGGGCGCGGCGCTTGGCCTCCTCGCGGCGCTCGGTGCGGTTCTCGGTGAAGTTCAGCCAGTCGATGACGTCCTCGGAGTCGCCGTCGGGCTGTTCGACGAACGCGAACTGCCCGGTGTGGTACTCCGGTTCGTCCTCGGTCTGCCGCGGGCCGGCGGCGTGGTCGGCCGGTCCGGCCTGCTGCGGGATGTGCGCGGTCTGCTCGGCGACCCGGGGCTGCCGGCCGCCGGCGGCCGCCTGCCCGTAGGGGTCGTGGGCGGCATGGCCGCCGGTGCCGTACGGGTCGTAGCCGGGCATGACCGGCTGCCGTCCGGTGTCGTGGACGGGGGCCTGTTGCCCGGTGTCGTACGAGGGCGCGGCCTGCTGCCCACCGCCGGCGTACGGGTCGTAGCCGTAGCCCTGCCCCTGCCCCTGCCCCTGGCCCTGGCCTGCGTACGGGTCGTACGTCTGCTGCTGTTGCGCGGGGATCTGGCGGTACACCGGCTGCCCGTACTCGTCGTAGCCGACGAGTTCGTACTGGTCGTTTCCGTAGCCCGCGTCGTATCGGTCGTTCACCGGTGCCCCTCTCGGCTCACTCGCCGCGGTACAGCTCGCGCTTGTCGATGTAGCGCACGACTCCGTCCGGCACCATGTACCAGATCGGGTCGCTCTTGGCGACTCTCGCACGGCAGTCTGTGGAGGAGATGGCGAGCGCAGGAACCTCCACCAGCGAGACGCCGCCCTCCGGAAGTCCGCGGTCGGTCAGGTGGTGGCCGGGCCGGGTGCAGCCGATGAAGTGGGCCAGGGAGAAGAGTTCCTCCGAGTCCCGCCAGGTGAGGATCTGCCCGAGCGCGTCGGCGCCGGTGATGAAGAACAGGTCGGTGTCGGGGTTGAGGGCGCGCAGGTCCCGCAGGGTGTCGACGGTGTAGGTGGGGCCGCCGCGGTCGATGTCGATGCGGCTGACGGAGAACTGCGGGTTCTCCGCGGTCGCGATGACCGTCATCAGGTAGCGGTCCTCGGCCGGTGAAACGGCGCGGGAGGTCTTCTGCCAGGGCTGCCCGGTGGGCACGAAGACCACCTCGTCGAGGTGGAACTGGGCGGCGACCTCGCTGGCCGCCACGAGGTGCCCGTGGTGGATCGGGTCGAACGTTCCGCCCATGACGCCGAGGCGGCGTTTGCCGGTGTGCGCGGGGCCCGCCGGCGTGTACCGCGGCCGTGTCGTCATGTCGTCGGCCTCGTCAGCTGCCGGACCGGTAGGCATGTCCTGCTCTCCCATGCGTGCAGACCCTACCGGCCCGGCCCGTGGGCCCCGCCCGGAGGACCGGTGCCGGGCTCGGTGTCCGGCTCAGCGGTCGCGGTTGAAGCGGGTGGTGATCCACAGCAGGAGCAGCAGGATGACGAGGGCGCTGCCGCCGGTGACGGCCGGGTTCAGGCTGTTGTGGTTGCCGCCGTGCTCCTCGCCCTCTGCGGCGAGGGTGACCAACTGGGCAGCGGCGCTGTGGAGATTCATCATCTGCGGCAGGACCTATCGCGTGTGGACGGGATAAAGATGTCGGCTCATCGTATGCGGGTGGCCCGGCGGCGATCACGCCGACTCCTCCATCGGGGAACGATCCCGGCGGCTCAGTCGTCCTTCTGTTTGTACCCGCGCAACAGGAACCAGGCGGTCAGTGCGCAGCCGACGAACATGACGACGATGACGACCCGGAGCAGATCGCCCGAGCCCTGGTGCTGGGCGGCGCTCGCGGCCTGGGTGAGCCAGGCGGCCGGGGGGTGGTGCTCCATGAGGACTCCTTCGGCTGTACTGCCCGACCACGGTATATCCGCCTAGGCTGGGCCCCGCCCCGGGGGCACGGCAGACACTCACGCACATGGGGGATGACATGTCCGACGACGGCCACGAGCAGAACGGGCACGAGCGGGTGCCGAGCAGGCAGCGCAGGCGGTTCCCGGGGATCTCCTCACGTGCGTACGAGCATCCGGCGGACCGTTCCGCGCTGGTGGCGCTGCGGAAGCTGAGCGGTTTCGACGCGGTCTTCAAGGCGCTCAGCGGGCTGCTTCCGGAGCGGAGCCTGAGGCTGCTGTTCCTGTCCGACTCGGTCCGGGTGTCCGACCAGCAGTTCACACATCTGAACGACATGTTGCGGGACGCCTGCTACATCCTGGACCTGGAGAAGGTCCCGCCGATGTACGTGACGCAGGACCCGCAGCCGAACGCGATGTGCATCGGCCTGGACGAGCCGATCATCGTGGTGACCACGGGTCTGGTGGAGCTCCTCGACGAGGAGGAGATGCGGGCGGTCGTCGGCCACGAGGTGGGGCACGCGCTGTCCGGGCACTCGGTGTACCGGACGATCCTGCTGTTCCTGACCAGCCTCGCGCTCAAGGTCGCCTGGATCCCGCTGGGCAACCTGGCGATCCTGGCGATCGTGACGGCCCTGCGGGAGTGGTTCCGCAAGTCGGAGCTGTCCGCCGACCGCGCCGGGCTGCTGGTGGGCCAGGACCTGCGGGCCTCGATGCGCGGCCTGATGAAGATCGCGGGCGGCAACCACCTGCACGAGATGAACGTGGACGCGTTCCTGCAGCAGGCCGAGGAGTACGAGGCGGGCGGTGACCTGCGCGACTCGGTCCTGAAGATCCTGAACGTGCTGCCGCGCTCGCACCCGTTCACCACGGTCCGCGCGGCCGAGCTGAAGAAGTGGGCCGCCTCCCGCGACTACCAGCGGATCATGGACGGCCACTACCCGCGGCGGACCGAGGACAAGGACACCTCGGTCGGCGACTCGTTCAAGGAGTCCGCGGCGAGCTACGCCAGTGACATGAAGAGCTCCAAGGACCCGCTGATGAAGCTGGTCTCGGACTTCGCGGGCGGGGCGGGGAACCTGGGCGGCCGGGTGAAGCGCGGCTTCGACGGGTTCACGAGCGCGCCCCCGCCGAAGGACACGCCGCCCCGGGACACTCCCCCGGAGCCGGAGGGCGGCGAGGCGTAGCAGGGGCCGGGCCCCGCGCCGGCAGGGACGGGGCCAAGCGTCGGCAGGGGGCGGGTCCGCGTCGGATGCCTGGTGCCCTCGCTCAGACCTTCGGTTCGGCCGCGGTGGAGAGCGTCCCGCACAGGGCGGTGGCGCTGTCCGTGGCGAACGGGTTCGTGCCCGCGGGGCCGCCCGCCCTGGCCGTCTGGCCGGCCAGCAGGGGGTGCAGGTGGTCGGCGGCGTCCTCGGCGCAGGACAGGGGGCCCGCCTGGACGTAGGAGACGACCAGCTGGGTCTGGTGCAGGCGCAGGTCGTCGCGGTCGAAGCGGAAAGTCAGCTGGCGGCGCACGGTGAACAGGGAGGCCTGGGCGCCGACCGGGGCGCCGGTGGGCCGCAGCGCGTAGACGAAGGTGTGGTCGGCGGTGACCTCGAGGGTGGCCGGGTCGGTCTCGGTGGCCGTCAGGTTGCCCTGGACGCGGATCCTCGGGTCGGCGAGTTCGGCGCGGGTGGGGTCGAAGCGGACCAGCCATCCGGTGGGGGCGTGCCGGCCGTCCGCCGCGGGGTGGTCGACGCTATGGTCGAACTGGTCGAGCTGACCGGGGTCGAGCAGCGCCCGCGCGGGCCGCACCTCGCTGCTGTCGAGGACCTCCGGGTAGAGCGAGGAACGGACCAGGTAGTCCTTGGCCGTGGTCAGGGCGGTGACGACCTGGCTGTCGGAGAAGTGCGCGGTGCTCCGGGCGGCCGGCAGCGGTATCCCCTCGGCGCCGACCTCGTACTGCGCGGCCGGGCTGTGCGCGAACAGCGTCTCGGCGTCGGCGGCGCCGGGCACCCTGCCCTGCGGGGAGAGCGGGATGACGGTCATCCGCAGGGCTTCGACGGGCTGCTGAGTCTCGTCGGTGCCGTAGGGGTGGCGGACGCCCATGTAGATCGCGGTGCCGAAGGCGGCGAGGATCAGCATGACGAGGATCATGGCCTGCCGGGTGAGGCCGCGGCGCAGGGGCGGGCGACGGCGTACGGCGGGCGCGTGGTCGGTCATGCGTTCGCGTGCGGAGGACTCCTGGAGGCGGGCAGCGCGGACAAACGATTCGTCGAAGACAACGGATCGATACTCGTCCTCGCCACCCACGGGGCCGCCCTCGGGTGTCCCCTCAGGTGGGTCTCCTGGCCCGCCCATACTTTCAGAGTAGGTCTCGGGAGCCTCAGGTAAACGCCCTGCTACACGACAACTTCTGACAGGTTCTCACCACGACTGTCACCAGGGCGGCCGCAATCGCTCAGGGGGTGCGCGGGACCACGGAGACCGCCGGCTTGGCGGACTGGGAGTAGTCGGCGGACACGGAGGGTGCCGCCGCGGTGCCCTGTTCCTGGCCGGTGGAGGGGGGCCTGGGGACCTGGTCGCGGCTGCCGCCCGAGGAGGCGCTGCGGTAGACCGCTGCGAAGGCGAGCGCGACCATGCCGATGCCCATGACGAGGGCGAGCACCCAGGCGACCGGACGGTGCCAGCGGACGTGTTTGCCGTACGTCCCGGCGGCGCCGTACCGGTCCTCGAGTACGTCGCCGTCGTCCAGGTCGTCGAGTTCGCCGGCGTGCCCGAACTCGGCTCCGTCGGGGCTGTAGCCGTCGTCGTAGCGCTCGCCTCTGGGGTGGGCGCGGCGGGCCTCGGCCTCGGAGGCCTCGGCTCTCGCCTGGGCTGCGGCAAGGAGGCGTTCGACGGCGGTCGGCTCGTGGACCACGGCCGCCTTCACGAAGGCCTCGTCGAAGACCACGGAGTCGAACTCTTCGTCCGACATTCCGTGGTCATGGTCGTCGTCGGGCTCCCAGCCGTCAGGGAACGGCGTGCCCCCCACGTCCTCCGGCACGGATCCAGAGTAGACCTGGGGGGTCAATTTGGGCAGACGGTATGGAAATTCATAGGCCCGGTGAGACGCCTCTCACGCTCGTCCGGGGACGCGTACGCCCCGCCGCGCGCCCGCACGCCGTACGGGGTTGCGCGGCTGGGCCGTACGGATGTCAGCGGCGGATGTGGCCGTCGCCGGTGACGATGTACTTGGTGCTGGTCAGCTCCGGCAGGCCCATGGGGCCGCGGGCGTGCAGTTTCTGGGTGGAGATGCCGATCTCGGCGCCGAAGCCGAACTGGCCGCCGTCGGTGAAACGGGTGGAGGCGTTCACGGCGACCGTGGTCGAGTCGACCAGCTGGGTGAAGCGGCGGGCGGCCTGCTGCGAGGTGGTGACGATGGCCTCGGTGTGCCCGGAGGTCCACAGCCGGATGTGCTCGACGGCCCGGTCCAGGGAGTCGACGACGGCGGCCGCGATGTCGTACGACAGGTACTCGGTCTCCCAGTCCTCCGGGACCGCCTCGACGACGGTCGCCTTGGAGTCCTTGGCGTGGGCGAGGACGCGTTCGTCGCCGTGCACGGTGACGCCGGCCTCGGCGAGGGCGTCCAGGGCGCGCGGCAGGAACTCGGCGGCGATGTCCTGGTGGACGAGAAGGGTCTCGGCGGCGTTGCAGACGCTGACCCGCTGTGCCTTGGAGTTGATCAGGATGTCGATCGCCATGTCGATGTCGGCGTGGGCGTCGACGTAGACGTGGCAGTTGCCGGTGCCGGTCTCGATGACCGGGACCTTGGACTCCATGACGACGGTCTGGATGAGGGAGGCGCCGCCGCGCGGGATGAGGACGTCGACGAGGCCGCGGGCGCGCATCAGCTCGTGGACGGACTCGCGGCCCTCGCCGGGCACCAGCTGGATCGCGTCGGCGGGCAGCCCGGCGCCGCCGACGGCGTCGCGCAGGACGCGGACGAGGGCGGTGTTGGACGCGTGGGCGGAGGCGGAACCACGCAGCAGGACGGCGTTGCCGGACTTCAGGCAGAGCGCGGCGGCGTCGACGGTGACGTTCGGGCGGGCCTCGTAGATGATGCCGACGACACCGAGCGGGACGCGGACCTGACGCAGGTCGATGCCGTTGGGGAGGGTGGAGCCGCGGACGACCTCGCCGACCGGGTCGGGCAGCTTCGCCACGTCGCGGACGTCGGAGGCGATGGCGCGGATCCGCTCCGGGGTGAGCGTCAGGCGGTCGACGATCGCCTCGCTGGTGCCGTTCTCGCGGGCCTTGGCGATGTCCTTGGCGTTGGCCTCGACGATCTCACCGGTACGGACCTCCAGGGCGTCCGCGACGGCGAGCAGCGCGTCGTCCTTCACGGCCCGCGGGAGCGGCGCGAGGTCGGCGGCGGCGGCCTTGGCACGGTAGGCGGCCTGGGTGACCGGGGACATGGCGTCGTACGGCGAGAGCGTGGTCATAAGGGAAGGGTAGTGCGCCCCGGCGGGCCGTCCACGCGTCATCCCACACCGCGAGACGTGGAGCAAAACGGGTGATTACGACCGGCGACGGAGGCGGTGCCCGAGGGGTCAGAAGGGGTGGATGCCGACCGGTGTCGCGGGCGGCGGGCCGTAGCCCTCGGCGACGCGCTGGTGGTAGGTGGCACGGTCGACGACTTCGAGGCCGACGATCTCCCAGGCGGGCAGACCGGCGGTCTGACGGTGCTCGCCCCACAGGCGCAGGGC
Organism: Streptomyces sp. NPDC086777; assembly: GCF_040702065.1. NCBI lineage: Bacteria > Bacillati > Actinomycetota > Actinomycetes > Kitasatosporales > Streptomycetaceae > Streptomyces > Streptomyces sp. NPDC086777. The sequence continues at coordinate 495,708 of NZ_JBFBJI010000001.1, forward strand.
CACGGCGGCGGCGTCGTGGAGGTCGCGGGCCTCTTCCCAGTAGCGGATCTCGGCGTGGTCGCAGGCGTAGCGGCTGGTGAGGAGGAAGGGGTGGTCGTGGGCCAGCTGTTCGAGTCCGCGGCGCAGTTCCGGCAGGGGGACCTCGGCGCCGCAGACGCTGAGGGTGACGTGCCACAGGCGCGGCAGGTCCTTCGGCTCCTCGTAGGTGTCCCCGGCCGCGACGCTCGTCAGAGCACCGCGGGAGGCCGCAGCCCCAGGGCGCACTCGTCTCACGACGGCCTCCTTCAGCTGTGCTCGTGCGAAACGTGGTCCTGAGACAAAGTTGAGCAGGCCGCAAGGGTTCGTGTGGCGGTTTTACGGAACGTCCCCCACCGGGGTCCGTCCGCATGCCCCGTTTACGGGTGAAGGATCACCAGGTCGTCCCTGTGTACGACCTCGCGTTCGTACGCCCGTCCCAGCTCGCGTGCCAGCTCCCTGGTCGAGCGGCCGATCAGCTGCGGGATCTCCTTGGCGTCGAAGCTGACCAGTCCGCGGGCCACCGCGCGCCCTGCGGTGTCGCGCAGTTCGACCGGGTCGCCCGCGCCGAACTCGCCCTCCACCGCGGCGATCCCGGCCGGCAGCAGCGACTTGCGCCCCTCGACGACCGCGCGGACGGCGCCGTCGTCGAGGGTGAGCGAGCCCTGCGGGGTGGAGGCGTGCTGAAGCCACAGGAGGCGGTCTGCGGACCGTTTGCCGGTGGGGTGGAAGTAGGTGCCGGTGTCGCCGCCGAGGAGCGCGTCGGCGGCGTGCACGGCGCTCGTGAGGACCACCGGGATGCCCGCGGCGGCCGCGATCCGGGCGGCCTCGACCTTGGTGACCATGCCGCCGGTGCCGACGCCCGCCTTGCCGGCGCTGCCGATCTCGACGCCCGCGAGGTCCTCGGGCCCCTTCACCTCCGCTATCCGCGAGGTGCCGGGCCTGCCGGGGTCGCCGTCGTAGACGCCGTCGACGTCGGAGAGGAGGACCAGCAGGTCGGCGTGGACGAGGTGGGCGACCAGGGCGGCGAGGCGGTCGTTGTCGCCGAAGCGGATCTCGTCCGTGGCGACGGTGTCGTTCTCGTTGACGATCGGGAAGGCGCCCATCGCGAGCAGCTTGTCCAGGGTGCGGGAGGCGTTGCGGTGGTGGGCACGCCGGCTCATGTCGTCGGAGGTGAGCAGGACCTGTCCGACGCGCACGGCATAGCGGGCGAAGGAGGCGGTGTAGCGGGCGACGAGCAGTCCCTGGCCGACGCTGGCGGCGGCCTGCTGGCGGGCCAGGTCCCGGGGGCGGCGGCGCAGGCCGAGGGGGGCGAGTCCGGCGGCGATGGCACCGGAGGAGACGAGGACGATCTCCCGCTCTCCCCCGCTGCGGCTCTTGGCGAGGACATCGACGAGCGCGTCGACGCGGTCGGCGTCCAGGCCGCCGGAGGCGGTGGTCAGCGAGGAGGAGCCCACCTTGACGACGATCCTGCGGGCCTCGCCGACGGCCTGCCTAGCCCTTGACACGTCCTGTCCCCACTTCCTTGCGCGTGGCAGCAATCTACGCGAACGGGACCGAAGTCAGGCCCGACCGTCCAGCCTCCGGACAGACGACGGACCGATGGCAGGCCCGTGGCGGTCCGGTGGCCGTCAAGCGGTGTTCAAGACGGTGCGTGACGCGTCGTTCACGTGCCGCTTACGGCAAAAAGGTTGTGTTGACTTTCTATAGAAATCGAAACGAACTCAAAGTTAACTTGAAGTTTGTGTCATCCAAAGATCGCCGCGTGAAGCGCATCCTCCTCAGGTCGGGAAAGAGTCCCTACGACGTCGTCGGCGTCGAGGAGGCCCTGCACCGGGACGTCATCGCCACCAACTCGGGCAACCTGATCTTCAGCGACGCCGCTCACAAGATCCTCGAGACCCCGGGAACCGAGGTCGTCTCGAACGGCATGCCCTCCGACGTCTCGGCAGCCGCCCGCATCAACGAGGAGTACGACGCCTTCGTCGTACCGCTCGCCAACGCCTTCCGGCCTTCCTTCGAGAGCGCGCTGAAACGGATGACCAGGCTGATCTCGAAACTGGACATCCCGGTGGTCGTCCTCGGCGTCGGAGCGCAGACCGGGGTGAACTACAACCCGGACCGGCTGAAGCGGATCGAGCCGACCGTACGGGAGTTCTGCGCGGCGGTGCTGGAGCGCAGTGCGTCGATCGGTGTGCGGGGCGAGTTCACCGAGCAGTACCTGAAGGACATGGGTTTCAAGGACGTCGAGGTCATCGGCTGCCCTTCGCTGTTCATGCACGGCGACCGGCTCCCGGTGCACAAGAAGGCACTGGAGCTGACGCCCCAGTCGCGGATCGCGATCAACGGCTCGCACAGTGCCGTACGCACGCAGGGCCTGGACCGGATCATCACGCGCACCCACGAGCGCTATCCGAATCTGCGTTTCGTCGGCCAGAACATCAGTGACGCACGGCAGTTGCACTGGCGCGACCTGTCGGATCCGAACGCCTCGGTGACCGGGATGCCGACCCATCCGGACCATCCGATGTTCCGCGAGGACAAGGTGCGGGTCTATGTCGACCCGGTCACCTGGATCGACGACCTGCGCTCGTTCGACTTCTCCTTCGGATCGCGCATCCACGGCAACATCGCGGCGCTGCTGGCCGGTACGCCGGCCACCGTGCTGTGCGGTGACTCGCGGACGCTGGAACTCTGCCGTTACTTCGGGATTCCGCACCGGCGGCTGGACCGGGCGGTGAAGGATCCCGAGTCGGCGGATCCGGCGAAGCTGTACGCGGAGGCCGATTTCGGCGGGCTGGTCGGCGGTCACCGGGAGCGTTTCGAGCGGTTCACCGGGTTCCTCGACCGCAACGGGCTGGAGAACACCTTCACGCACGGCGACGGCGGAGCGGCCTTCGAGGAGCGGATGCGGGGGCTGGCGTTCCCGGCGGGGATCCGCCCCTGGAACGACACGGACGTCGCCTCGCTCACCTCGCGGTTCGGCTGGCTGCACAGCCGCATCGACGAACTGTCACTGGACAACGCCCGGCTGGAGAAGGAACTGGCACGCGCCGGGGCCCGCACCGCGAAGGTGACCGCCGCGCAGCTGCCGGGCTCGGTCTACCGGCGGGCCCGGCGGGCCGTCGGCAGGCCGATCCGGCGGGCGCTGGGATCGGGCGGATAGGCACGCCGGGAGGCTGCGTCAGGCGGCGGCGGGTTTCACGTCCCGGGCGGGCAGGGACCGCCGCAGCTTGCGCAGCGCACGCCGCAGGAGGGTGTTGGCGGCCTCCTCGCGGTAGCCCTCGACGGCGCGGGCCTCGCGAGGTTCGGCGAGGTAGACCCAGTCGGGGAGGCCGGCCGCCGCGGAACGGAAGTGCGGGTAGCCGAGATACACCCGGGTGCCGCGCCCTTCGAGGACCGCGGCGGGCTGCTTCTTCGCCCGTACGAACTCAAGGACGTCCGGGAGGAGTTCGGTGCGGCGTACGGCGACCAGGTGCAGCTGGAGCCGCTCGTGGACCTTGAGGCGGCGGGCCACCTCGGGGTTCCAGTGGGCGTCCATCAGCGGCTCGGCGAGTTCCCGTTTGTGCTGCCGCACCTCGTCGGTGTCCTTCAGGAACTTGGGGCCGAACTGCGGGAGCAGCGTCACCTTGAACGGCCGGACCATGAGGCTGTCGCGCCGCGGCCCTGCCGGGACCATCTCGGCGATCAGGTTCATCAGGGCGCGTGCGGAGTCGAAGCGGAGGGTGTAGCCGCCGCTCTTGGTGACGTGTTTGCCGTCCTCGCGGCCGACGAGGTAGTAGCAGGGGTAGTCGGCGACGACGGAGACGCCGTCGGCGCGCAGATAGGCCTCCATGGTGAACAGCGCGTCCTCGCCGGTCCACAGGGTCTCGTCGAACCGCATGCTGTGGCGTTCCAGCAGGGCCCGGCGGAAGAGTTTCTGGGCGCTGAGCGTGAACTTGATGTTGGAGGAGAAGACGTCGGTACGGTCGAGGGTCTTTCCCCACATCGACTGCGGGGGTTTGCGGTTGATTCCCTCGACCTTGCCGACGACGACGTCGGTGCCGTTCCTGTCGGCCATGGCGACCATGCGCTCCAGGGCCTCGTCACCGAGCCGGTCGTCGGCGTCCAGGAAGAAGACGTAGCGGCCGGCGGCCTTGGCGAGGCCGACGTTGCGCGGGCCGCTGGGGCCTCCGGAGTTCTCCTGGCGGATCACGGTCACCGCCATGGCGGCACGGGCTGCGAACTCCTCCAGGTACTCCCCCGTGCCGTCGGTCGATCCGTCGTCGACGGCGATGACCTCCATGCGGGCCGGGTCGAGGGTCTGGCGCTCGACGGAGGCCAGGCACTCGACCAGGTACGGCATCGCTTCGTACGCCCCGATGATCACGGTCACATCAGGCTGCGCAACGACGGTCACGTTTTCCCCCTAGTCAATGGTGCGTTCCCCCCGCGTCACCTCGGTCGCAACGTCTTAGATGGCTGACCGGTGCGACAGGTTGCCCAGGAGGAGGCGCTCAGTGGCTCAGTTCACATGAAGAACGGACTGCCGGGTGGTGTACAGCGGGTTACACCGGACAGTACGGACGCGCGGTAAGAGCTGCTCAACCGGAACGGCGAAGCATGGGTAAGAAGAAACGCGCGCATTCCTAAGCAGAGGTAAGAGAACGCGGGCGCGGAACGAGGGCGATCGCGAGAGCGGCGAGCAGCCGACGGTGAACGGGCCGGTTCCCGGGGGGAAGCCCCGGGAACCGGCCCGTTCGGTGTCCTGGCGGAGGTCAGCCGGTGGTGGCGCCCTCCGTGTCGCCGGAGGTCTTCCGCGGCTTCCCGCCGGGCAGCGCTTCGGCGAGTTCGGCCGCCTCGGGGTCGCCGGCCGCGATCCGGGCCTCCTGGCCCAGGTTGCGGGCCTCGGCCTTGCGGGCGAGCGTGGCCACGGCGGCGTTGAACTGCTCGATGGAGGTCGGCTCGTCCGGCCCGAGCAGGTAACGCTTGAGTTCGTCCCGGTCCGCGGCGAGCGGATCGGCCGACGGGTCGCGCACGGCGTCCAGCAGGCCGCCGAGTTCCTTGGCGCTGTTGGAGAGGATCACGGCAGCGCGCACGGCGGTGTTGGCCCGCTTGAACTCCTCCGCGCCGAGGCCGGCCGAGTCGGTGACGGCATACGGCTTGCCGCTCGCGATGAAGTCGGAGACCACGCTGGAGATGTCGGAGACCATCGCGTCGGAGACGTTGAAGCAGTCGTACAGGCGGGGTTCGGCGCCCGCGATGACGGCGTGCTGGTACGACGGCAGGGCCTGCCAGTACAGGTCGTTCCAGGCGGTGCGCAGCCGGGCGATCTCCTCGTGCTTCTTCAGGTCGACGACGTCGTCGCGGCTGGCCTCGGCCTCGTCGCGCTTGTCGTCGCCGGTGCCGGCCAGTTCGGTCAGGCGGGTCTCGATGCGGGTCAGTTCGGCCTGTGCCGCCGCCTGGGCGGCCGGGTCGGCGGTGAAGCGGGCGTCGGCCGAGCGGGCGGTGGCGGCCTTCTGGACGAGGGCGGTGACGCGCCGGTGGGCGGCACCGGCCTCGGCGCTGACGGTGCCGGTGAAGGGGTGCGGCTTGTAGAGGACGCGGACCGGCGGGTCGGCCTTGACCAGCTTCTTCACGATGTTCTCGCCGGCGAGCACGAGGGAGGTGTTGCCGGGGTTGCCGTCCCAGCCCTCCCAGGTGGGCGCGTAGAGCACGGTGGGGATGCGGCCGTCGGGGACGCCCTGCCGGGTCTGGATGGGGGCCAGCTGGGGGCGGCCGACCTCGACGATGTCGTCGTCACGGACGCCGACGTCGGCGATGGCGTAGCGGTCGCGGCCCGCGCGGCCCGCGGTCCACACCTCGTCGTACGCCTTGCTGAACGGGTTGACGCTGGCCAGCTTGTCGCTGTCGCCGTGGCCGATGAAGACGTGCTGCATGGTGGGGACGCGCAGCAGGTGGATGTTCTTGCCGACGTTGGCCGCGTAGAGGGCGACGCGGACGGTGGAGAGGTCCATGTTCATCAGGTGCACGCCGCCGGGCACGCAGATGACGGGGACGGTGGTCGGCGCGAGGCTCTGCATGATGATGCGTTCGCGCAGCAGGATCAGCGGGCGGGACTCCAGCTGTTCCATGGTCTCCAGCCACATGTTGACCTGGTAGGCGGAGTCCTTGGAGCCGGAGAAGTACAGCACGGTCCCGGGCCGGTAGTCGGCCAGCCAGTCGTCGACGGCCGCCAGTACGGTGTCGGCGTCCGGCGGGGTCTTGCGGCCGCGTACGTACGGCACGAGGACCAGCACGTACAGGCAGCCCAGGCCGAGGGTGATGCCGATGCCGACGAATCCGGCGACCCTGCTGTCCGTCGCCGCCGAGACCAGCAGGCCGACGACGGCCGCGAGGTCGAGGTGGAGCATCTTCTCGGCGGAGCGGTCGAGCAGGGCACGCGGCGGGGCGTCGGGGATGCGGATGCGGGACTTCAGATCGACGTTGCGGGTGGCGACCGGCATCCGGCGGCGGTTGCGGATCAGGGTGACCAGCGCGCCGTGCGGGGCCTGCAGGCCGTAGAAGGCGATGAAGCAGGCGATCGCGCCGTAGAAGACCAGGCCGTTCGAGAGGTCCATCCTGGCCAGCAGCAGGATCAGCAGCAGCTCCCGGATCAGGAAGCGGATCGACAGACCGGCCCGGACCTTGCTCAGGCGGTTGACGAGGTAGCTGCCCTTGCGGTGCAGGTAGTGGTCTGCCAGGTACGTGACGGCGGCCGCGGCCGCGAAGGCGTAGACGCTCGGAACGAGCGCGGCGATCATGAGGACCGGGAAGCCCAGCATCATGAGTGCCGCCGCGGCCAGCTCGGCGGCACTGCCCACTCGGGCGACGCGAATAGCGGTGGATATCACGGAGAACCTTTTGCTGACAAAAAGGCCTGAATTCGACCTTGCGGACAATCTGGGAGGTGGTCGATCCGGGTTCTACGGGTTCAGGCCCCTGCGATTGCTCCGCGAAAGCGCAACCACAGAGGCCTGAATTACAGATGACTAATGGCTGTCGATTATGCCACGCCGTCCTGTCGGTCCAGGACACTGGCCAGGGCCTGTTCGAAGCCGGTGGCCTGGCCGGCGGCCGCCGTCGGGTCCTGCTGGCGGACGTCGATGACATGGCCGGTGAGTTCGGAGAGCAGCACGTCCAGGGAGGTGCGGGCGACGGCCTCGGAGGAGAGCAGCGAGCCCGTCGGCTCCTGGCCGAAGGCCTTGGTTCGCATCGGGGTGGCGGTGCGCTCGGGGTTGATGCAGTTGACGCGGACGGAGTCGCCGGCCCACTCGTCGGACAGGGCCTGGGTGAGGTTCACCATGGCGGCCTTGGTCGAGGAGTAGAGGCTGTACTCGGCGCGGCCGCGGGTGTAGCTGCTGGAGGTGTAGAGCAGCAGCTGGCCCTGGGTCTCGGCGAGGTACTTGTAGCTGGAGCGGGCGATCTGCACCGGGGCCAGGTAGTTGACCTTCAGCGCCTCCTCGATGGTGGCGTTGTCGGTCTCGGCGAGCTTGCCGATGCGCAGCACGCCCGCGGTGTTGACGACGTAGTCGATCCGGCCGGTCTCGGCGTACGCCTTGGAGAGCGCGTCGTCGACCTCCTCCGGGTTCTCCACGTGGGTGCCGGTGGTGGAGCGGCCGAGCGCGTAGACGTTCGCGCCGTAGGACTCGGCGAGTTCGGCGATGTCCTTGCCGATGCCGTAAGAGCCTCCGAAGATCACCACGGTCTTGCCGGTGAGGAGCTCGCGGTAGGCGTCCTCGTCCTTCTGCTCGGGCGCGGCGGTGGAGGCGAGCTGGAAGAGCTTGTCGGCGATGAAGACGTCGACGGGCTGGGTGACCTTCATGTTGTACTCGTCGCCCGCGACGACGTGGATCGGTACGTCCGGCAGGTATTTGAGGACGACGGAGCAGTCGTCGGTGGCCTGGAAGTTGGGGTCGCCGTCGGCGACCTCGTAGGCCCGCTTGATCGTGGACAGCTTGAACGCCTGCGGGGTCTGGCCGCGGCGCAGCCGGGAGCGGTCCGGGATCTCGGTGATGAACTCGCCGTCCCCGCCGTGGGTCCGCGTGACGATGATGGTGTCGGCGGACGGGATGGCGACGTCTACGGCCTGGTAGCGCTCCAGCGCGGTCACGCAGTCGTCGATGACGCGCCGTGACAGCAGGGGGCGTACGGCGTCGTGGAAGAGGACGTTGAGGTCCTCGCCCTCGGCCAGGCCCTCGCCGAGGGCCTCGATGGCGCGCTCGGTGGTCTCGTTCCGCGTGGTGCCGCCCTCGATGATCTTCTTGACCTTCGTGAACCCGGCCTTGTCGACGATCTTCTCGACGTCCGCGACGTAGCCCGGTGCCATCAGCACGATGATGTCGTCGATCGAGTCGGCCTTCTCGAAGGTGGCCAGGGTGTGCTCGATGACGGCCTTGCCGGCGATCTTCAGCAGCTGCTTGGGGATCGACAGACCCACCCGCTGACCGGTGCCACCGGCCAGGATCACTGCGGTGGTTCGGGGCTGGGCTATGTGCTGGGACACAGGTGACCTACCTTGGGGCATCAGGGAACCAGGAAATGGTCCCACTTCCGGTAACCGCTGTGCAAGGTGAGCGCCGTCCACTGCATATGTGCCCGCTACCTTTCATTCACCTTGCGTCGCTGGTGATGGGCGCCGACCGCGCGGCCGCTGGAAGAGTTCCGTGAATTTGCTGTGAGTAACTACACAGGGCATTTCGATTGCGGTGCGTGACCTGATGTACGTCTCAGCGCTGCTACGCCGTGCCACAGGGACGGCGTAGCGCAGCTGAGCCGTCCCCGCGGTGCGGTCCCTCGGCACCTCACCGTCGCCGCAGCTTCTTCAGACATCGGTGCCCCAGGACCCGCATCAGTTCCTTCGACGACGTCTGGTGCACGGTGCGGGACTTCGCCTCGGCGGTGTGGCGCACCGGGGCCGCGGCCGCCGCGGCGAGCACGCCGTAGAGGGCCTGGGCGGCGACGTCGGGGGCGACGCGGGCCTCGGCCGCGGGCGGTCCCGGCTGGGCGGGGATGGCGGGCAGGGCGGAGAGCAGGGCCGGGTCGCCGACGACGCGGACACCCGTCGCGGCGATGTGTTCCACCATCTCGGCGCCGATGCGGCCGGCAGCCTCGACGGCCCAGGCGGGGGTGGAGATCTTCACGTCGGCGGCGGTGGGGCTGCACGAGTTCTTCATATGCATGACGGCGCCGTTGCGGACGAGCTTGGAATACAGCTCGTCGGGGAGTCCATTGCCGCGGAATTCCACGTTGAGCTTTCGCAGCATTTCGGTCTCGGCGAGGGTGAGGGAGCGGTTCGCCGTGTCCGGGACGGGCTGCAGAAGATTTCCGGGAAGTCCGAGGAGGGCTTCGAAGGTGCGCATCAGGCCGTCGCGGTCGCGGTCGTCGACCACGACGACGGTGAGGCGGCCGGGGCCGACCGCGCGGCTCCAGCGTTCGACGAGCCGGTCGTGCCGGTGCCGGTGCCAGAAGCTGGGGTTGGGCTTCTCGTAGGGGGCCTTGCGGAGCATGTGGTGCAGCCAGTCCTCGTAGCCCATGCGCAGTCCGTTCTGCACGTACTGCTGCCACTGCGAGGGCATGATCCTGGCGAGCGGGCGGAGGGTGACGAGGACGTGGACGCGTTCGCCTCCGAGCTGCTCGACGATGCGGGCGACGGTCTCGTCGTCGGGGGCGTCGGCGAAGAACTCGCTGCTGATCACCGAGGTGCGGCCACCGGTGGCCTCGACCTGCTTGAGCAGGCGCGTCCAGTGCTTGTCGGTGGGCACGGTGTCGCCCATCATCGCGGGCCGGGCGCAGGCGGCCAGGGCGGCCTCCATCGGGTGCCGGGTGGTCGCCGGGAACTCCACACCGTGTTCGGGCAGCTCGTCCTTCGCGGCGAACAGGGCGCCCTGGATGGCCGTGGTGCCCGTCTTGTGCGGGCCGATGTGCAGCAGGCGGGTGCCGGCGGGCAGGGCGGCCAGGGAACCGGTGGGGCCCGTGGGGCCTGTGGTGGCGTCGTTCACCGGGGCTTCGCCTCTCGTACAGTCCGTCTCCATGGTTAACGGAAGGTAAGACGATTACCTTAGGTTCACCTGAGAGGAGCCTGGGACACAGATGAGTCCCAGGCTCCTGTTACACAGGCTTGACCTTCGGCACGCCCGGTTCACGAGGCTTGCGACCGGCACAGCCGTTTCGTTCGCCCCGCAATGGAAAACCCGTCGCGGGCCGGCACGGGGCCCCGCCGCGCCGGGGGCGGGGGGGGGTCGGCCGGGGCGCCCCGGGGGGCGGGGGGGCGGGGGTGGGAATCGAAAGGGTGGTAGTCGCCGGACAACCCCCGGG
>NZ_JBFBJI010000001.1:506067-574594 GCF_040702065.1 Streptomyces sp. NPDC086777
GTCCCACCCCCCCGCCCCCCCCCCCTTCTCCGTCTCGCCCCCCCCCCCTCTTGTCGTCCCCCCCCCCAATCACCCCCCCCGCGGCCGGCGCGCCGGCCCCCCCCCCCCCCCCCGGGTCCGGTGGTGGGTCGGCCGGTGCTCCCCGGGGAGCGGGGAGGCGGCGGTGCTACTCGAACGGGTCGAAGTCGCCGTACTCCCGCAGGGACTCGTCGCGTTCCGCCTCCCGGTCGCGGCGGCGCTGCACGGCGGGGCGCTGTTCCTCGAAGCGGTGGTCCTCGCCGCGGCGGCCGAGCATCTCGGCGCCGGACATCATGGACGGCTCCCAGTCGAAGACCACGGCGTTGTCCTCGGGGCCGATGGCGACGCCGTCGCCGGCCCGGGCGCCCGCCTTCATCAGCCGCTCTTCCACGCCGAGGCGGTTGAGGCGGTCGGCGAGGTAGCCGACGGCCTCGTCGTTGTTGAAGTCGGTCTGGCGGACCCAGCGTTCGGGCTTCTCGCCGCGCACCCGGAAGAGGCCGTCGTCCTCCTGGGTGACGGTGAAGCCGGCGTCGTCGACGGCCTTGGGCCGGATGACGATCCGGGTCGCCTCCTCCTGCGGCTTGGCGGCGCGGGCCTTGGCGACCAGGTCGCCGAGTGCGAACGTCAGCTCGCGCAGGCCGAGGTGAGCGACCGCGGACACCTCGAAGACGCGGTAGCCGCGGGCCTCCAGGTCGGGGCGGACCATTTCGGCGAGGTCCTTGCCGTCGGGCACGTCGATCTTGTTGAGGACGACGATGCGGGGCCGGTCGCCGAGGCCGCCGTACTGCTTGAGCTCCTCCTCGATGACGTCGAGGTCGGAGACGGGGTCGCGCTCGGACTCCAGGGTCGCGGTGTCGAGGACGTGGACGAGGACGCTGCACCGCTCGACGTGGCGCAGGAACTCCAGGCCGAGGCCGCGGCCCTGGCTGGCGCCGGGGATGAGGCCGGGCACGTCGGCGATGGTGTAGACGGTGGAACCGGCGGTCACCACGCCCAGGTTGGGGACCAGGGTGGTGAACGGGTAGTCGGCGATCTTCGGCTTGGCGGCGGAGAGCACGGAGATCAGCGAGGACTTGCCGGCGCTCGGGTAGCCGACCAGTGCCACGTCCGCGACGGTCTTGAGTTCGAGGACGATGTCGTCGAGGTCGCCGGGCTCACCGAGCAGCGCGAAGCCGGGGGCCTTGCGGCGGGCGCTGGCGAGGGCCGCGTTGCCGAGGCCGCCGCGGCCGCCCTGGGCGGCGACGTAGGAGGTGCCGTGGCCGACGAGGTCGGCGAGGACGTTGCCGGCCTTGTCGAGCACGACGGTGCCGTCGGGGACCGGCAGGACGAGGTCCTGGCCGTCCTTGCCGGCCCGGTTGCCGCCCTCGCCGGGCTTGCCGTTGGTGGCCTTGCGGTGCGGCGAGTGGTGGTAGTCGAGGAGGGTCGTCACCGACTGGTCGACGGTCAGGGTGACGTCGCCGCCACGGCCGCCGTTGCCGCCGTCCGGGCCGCCGAGCGGCTTGAACTTCTCCCGGTGAACGGAGGCGCAGCCGTGGCCTCCGTTACCCGCGGCGATGTGCAGCTCGACGCGGTCCACGAAGGTGGTCATGGTGCTGTGCCTCCTGGGGGTCCCCCCGGCCGAAGGCTGGGGGCGTACGGGTACTGCCAATGTCAACACGCGAAAGGCGGACCCGCCTTCCCGATCGGGAAGTGAGGTCCGCCTCGCGAAACGTTCGGTCTGGGCCTTGAGACTCGGGCTCAGGCGACCGGAACGATGTTCACGACCTTGCGGCCACGGTGGGTGCCGAACTCCACCGCACCGGGCAGCAGCGCGAACAGCGTGTCGTCGCCGCCGCGGCCGACGCCCGCACCCGGGTGGAAGTGGGTGCCGCGCTGACGGACCAGGATCTCGCCCGCGTTGACGACCTGACCGCCGAAGCGCTTGACGCCGAGGCGCTGCGCGTTGGAGTCACGACCGTTACGGGTGGACGATGCGCCCTTCTTGTGTGCCATCTCTCCTCAGTCCCTTACTTCGCAGCCGCGGGGATCTCAGTGACCTTGATCGCCGTGTACTGCTGGCGGTGGCCCTGACGACGGCGGTAGCCGGTCTTGTTCTTGTAGCGAAGGATGTCGATCTTGACGCCCTTGTGGTGGTCCACGACCTCGGCCTGGACCTTGATGCCGGCCAGGACCCACGGGTCGCTGGTCACAGCGTCGCCGTCGACAACGAGCAGGGTCGAGAGCTCGACCGTGTCGCCAACCTTGGCGGTGGAAATCTTGTCAACCTCGACGATGTCACCGACAGCAACCTTGTGCTGGCGGCCACCGCTGCGCACGATGGCGTACACGCGGATCTCACTCTCTCGCTCGGGAACGGCACCCCCGCAGTCCAGCCGTCCGGCGAACGCGGGCGGCCTCTCCGGGAACAGGGTGTGCTCCGGAGGAAGAGGTTTACGGGGATGTGGCACGTCCTCATATCCATGGACACGCCGACGGTCAAGGTTACGGGGCCGCGCGGAGGCGGTCAAACCGGGCTCGTGCCGGTCGGCGCGGCCGGTGCTGCCGCCGACCCGGTCGCTCCTGGGAAGCGGCTGCGGTTACCCTGTGACCTCCACTCGTGCATCAGTTGATCACCGGCTGTACACGGATCATTAATGTCGCAGTCTGCATCCCAAAACTGGAGCCAGGTAACAGAGATGTCGATCAAGGTGAGCGTCATCATCCCGGTGTACAACCCGGGTAAGTACATCCAACCCTGCATCGACTCCCTGTTGAGGCAGACGCTTCCCGCGAACGAGTTCGAGGTCCTGTTCGTCGACGACGGTTCGACCGACGAGAGCCCCGCGGAGCTGGACGCCCTCGCCGAGCAGCATCCGCATTTCCGGGTGATCCACATACCGAACTCCGGCTGGCCCGGCAAGCCGAGGAACATCGGCGTGGGCGAGGCGAAGGGCGAGTACGTCCAGTTCGTCGACCAGGACGACTACCTCGCCTCCGACGCTCTGCGCCGGCTGTACGAGATGGGGCACCGCAACGGCTCCGACATCGTCATCGGCAAGGTGGCCAGCAATTTCCGGGGTGTACCGCACGGCGTCTTCAAGGTGGATCGGGAGAAGTGCACCATCCACGACGCGCCGCTGTACGACAGCCTCACGCCGCACAAGATGTTCCGCACGGAGTTCCTGCGCGAGAACGGGATCGCCTATCCCGAGGGCAAGCGGCGCCTGGAGGACCAGCTGTACATGATGGAGGCGTACTTCCCCGCGAAGGTCGTCTCCATCCTCGGCAGCTACACCTGCTACTACTACTCGAAGCGCGACGACGGCCAGAACGCGGGTTCCGCGCGCATCATCCCGTCGGGTTACTACGGGAACCTCCGTGAGGTGCTCGACGTCGTCATGGCGAACACCGAGCCCGGTGACTTCCGCGACCTGCTGCTGCGCCGTTTCTACCGGGTGGAGATGCTCGGCCGGCTCAGCGAGCCCAGCGTCCTCAAGTACGACGAGGCCTATCTGGGCGAGATGCTGGAGGCCGTGCAGCCGCTGGCCGAGGAGTACATGGGCGAGGGCGTGCGCGACGGGCTCGGCGGCCTCACCCGCGTCCGCTCGACGCTGCTGGGCCGCGGCGACGGCGACGGCCTGGTGCGCTTCGCCCGCTTCGGGACCTCCGTCAAGGGCGCGACCCGGCTGGAGACGGCCGAGTGGCGGCCCGACGGCAAGCTGGCCGTCACCCTCAGCGCCCGGCTGGTGCACGGCGACGACGCCGAACCGGTCCGCCTGCTGCGTCGCGACGGCCGCTTCTACCTGCACCCGGAGCTGGTCGAGGACGTGCTGGAGGCCGGTGAGCTGGTCGACGTCACGGACGAGATGGACCAGTTCAGGGCCGAGATGTCGCTGCGCAACCGCGAGACGGCCGTCGAGTGGCCGTGCGCGGCCGAGTTCACCTCGCACGTCGAGGACCTCGGCGACGGCGCCTGCGAGGTCGTCCTGCGCGGCAGCGGCGTGGTCAGCCCCCAGGGCGTGAAGGGGCGCGGCCCGGTCTCCAAGGGCTTCTGGGACATCTGGGTCAGCGTCCGGGGCCTCGGCCTGGTCCGCAAGGCCCGGCTCGGTGCCGACCGCGTCGCCGGTGTGGAGACGGAGCTGCGTCCCGCGCTGCTCGGCTCCCCCGCCCGTCCGGTCATCCCGTACTTCACCGACCCGCACGGCAACCTCACCCTGGACGTCGCGCGCCGCAGCAAGAAGCTGGCGCCGTACCTGGAGGACCGCCCCGTGCAGCGGATGCCGGGCAACCGCCCGGAGCTGCGCCTGGACGTGTTCACCCGTCCGAAGACCGCGCCGGCCAGGACCGAGCTGGTGCTCAGCTCCGGGGACGGCGACCGTACGCACGTGGTGTCCGCCGAGATCCGCAACGTGGCCGGCCGCGCCCACATCGCCGTTCCCGCGCGCGCGGGGTCGGTGCCCGCGGGCCGCTGGAACCTGGCGGCCCGGCTGGACGGCGAGAAGGCCCCGGCCCTGCCGCTGGGCACCGTGACGGTCCGCGGCAACGGGCGGCTGCGGCTCGACGACACCCTGCCCGAGGTGGATGCCGAACTGGTGCGCACGACGCTGGCCAAGCGCCGCAAGGCGGCCCTGCGGCGGCGGCTGCGCGCCGTGGGCGGTCCGGTCGTGCGCAGGCTGCCCGCACCGGCCCGCAGGAAGCTGCGCGGCCTGGCGGCGAAGCTGACCGGCTGACCGCCGGACCCACCACGGACACGCACCACGACAAGGATGTGATCGACATGCGGGAGCTCGGCATCGCCGGCGCCTGGATCCACGAACCGAAGGTCTTTCCGGACGCCCGCGGGAGCTTCCACGAGTGGTTCAGGGGAGCGGACTTCGAGGAGGCCACGGGTCACCGCCTGAACCTGGCGCAGGCCAACTGCTCGGTCTCCAGCCGCGGCACCCTGCGCGGCATCCACTTCGCCGACGTGCCGCCCAGCCAGGCCAAGTACGTCAAGTGCGTGCGGGGTGCGGTGCTGGACGTCATCGTCGACATCCGTACCGGCTCGCCCACGTACAAGCAGTGGGAGGCCGTACGGCTGGACGACGTGGACCACCACTCGGTCTACCTCTCCGAGGGTCTCGGGCACGCCTTCATGGCGCTGACCGACGACGCCACCGTGGTG
The DNA here is from genome assembly GCF_040702065.1 of Streptomyces sp. NPDC086777. Taxonomy (NCBI): domain Bacteria; kingdom Bacillati; phylum Actinomycetota; class Actinomycetes; order Kitasatosporales; family Streptomycetaceae; genus Streptomyces; species Streptomyces sp. NPDC086777. Next base: position 511,229 of record NZ_JBFBJI010000001.1, read on the forward strand.
TACCTGTGCTCCGAGGGGTACGCCCCGCAGCGCGAGCACGGCATCCACCCGCTCGACCCGGAGCTGGGCATCGAGTGGCCGTCGGACCTGGCCCCGGTGCTGTCCGAGAAGGACGCCGCCGCGCCGTCCCTCGCCGTCGCCGAGGCCGAGGGTCTGCTGCCGTCGTACGAGGCGTGCCAGGCCTACCTGGCGGAGCTGCGCGCCTGAGACCGGTACGACGAGGGGCCTCGCGGATCTTCCGCGAGGCCCCTCGTGCTTGTCGTGCTGCCGGTCAGCCGCCCAGGGCCGCGATCTGCCCGCGCAGCCGCTCGAAGCCGGCGCGTGGGCGGCGCAGGTTCCGGGCCCGGATCAGGGCGGGCCAGAAGTCGGCCGCGAGCAGCGCCTCCGGGCGTGCGGCGTGTTTGCGCACCAGCACCTCGTCGGGGACCGTCTGCGGGTCCGGGGTGACGTACTCCTTGAGGATGTCGTCGTACGCCTCCTTGAGGACCGTGTTCTGCGGATCGGCGCCGAAGACGACGGCGACACCGGTCGGGGCGGTGTCGATCTCGAGGACGACCAGGTCGGGGCGGTACTTCCGCAGGACCGTGACCAGCTTGTAGACGTCGCCGGTCCAGTACTTGGTGTGCCGGTCGCGTGCCGCCTCGTCCACGTCGCGGGGCAGCATGTCGTCCAGGACGATCACGCTCGACCAGTTCGAGTGGCGTTCGACGTTCATGAAGTCGCGCAGTGCGTACTCGAAGAGATGCATGCCGTCGATGAAGGACAGTTCCAGCGTGGGATCGCCGCCGAGCACGCCGAGCGGGTCGCGGCGGGCGAGGGCGCGGAAGGGGTTGCGGCCCCGCCGCAGGTGCACCAGAGGGTCCTTGCGGGCGAAGAAGTCGTCACTGGTCGACTGGACCAGGTGGACGTCGCAGCTGATCGACGTCACCACCTTGAAGGCCGGGTCGATCGCCACGGACGCGACACGTGAAAGCGCCAGGCTACGACCGTCATTGACGCCGATTTCCAGATAGTTGCGCGGGCGATAGACATGGTGCAGTCCACGCAACAGTTCATGACGGTTCACTCAAGCGGCCTTTCGTCGTGATTCCGCTGTTCGGGTTCCCGGCGAAGTTACTCGTTGACAGGCAGGTGCGTAACCTTTCCCGTCAATTTACCGGGTGTTCCCTGTGAACCGGGGGGCGGGTGAGGATTTTCTTACCCGGCATCCCGGCGTCCCGGCTACCGTTCCCGTCCGGACGGTCACGCTGTGCAAGGGGAGGTGCACATGCGAACGGCTCCCGGTCCTGGGACCGGGAGCCGTTCGTCGCTACGTGGGCCGTGGCCGTCAGCTCTCGTCGGAGGCGGTGGTGACCGTGGTGGTCTTCTTCGCGGTCGACTTGGCGGCGGCCGTCTTGGCGGTCTTGGCCGCCTTCTTGGCCGTCGTCTTCTTCGCTGCCGTCTTCTTGGCAGCGGTCTTCTTGGCGGCCGTCTTCTTGGCAGCGGTCTTCTTGGCGGCCGTCTTGCGGGCCGTCTTCTTGGCCGGAACTGCCTCCTCGACGCCCTCCTGGACGGACTCCGCGGCCTCAGCGGCCCCGGCGGGGGCCTCTTCCGCAGCCGGCGTCTCGGCCGAGGGCACGACCACGACGGCCGCTTCCTCGGACGCGGTCGGCGCGGTGGCCTTGCGCACCGCACGGCGGCGTGGGCGGGCCGGAGCGGCGCTCTCGGCGGCTGCGGCCGCGGGCTCCGCGGCCGGAGCGGCGACGGACTCCGTCACCGCCTCGGCGACGGTCTCCGCGACCGGGGCGCTCTCGGCGACGACCGTGACCACGGTCGCCTCGGCACCGGCCGGGGAGCCGGCGGGTGCCGACACCTTCCGGGTGGCGCGCCGACGCGTACGGCCCGTGGGTGCGGCCTCCTCGGCGGCCGGGGCCTGCGGGGCCTCGATCACCGGGTCCTCCGCGGCGACCGGTTCGGCGTGCGCCGCGGCGGCCGGCTCCGGCACCACCGGACGCTCCGCCTCGACGGCGGCCGGTACGTCCTGCGCGGTCGGCGCCCCGGCCTCGGCGGCCGGGGACTCGGTGCCGGTGCGTGCCGTGCGGCCCCTGGGCGCGCCGGCCGGGGCCGAGGCCCTGCGGCTCGCGCGGCGGCGGCTACGGCCGCGGCCGGCCGCGGCCTCCGCCTCGGCGACGCTGCTGTACAGCTCCTCGTCGGGCGCGAAGTCGGGCGCGGGCAGTGCGACGGGCCCGGCGGCCTCGGCGGCGACCTCCGCCGCCGTCTCGACGGCGTGGACGGCCTCGGCGTGCTCGACGGCCCCGTCGGCCACGACCTCGTGGGTCTCGTGCGTCTCGTGCACGTCGTGGTCGTGGTCGTGCCCGTCGCCGCCGCGTCCGCGCTTCCTGCGCTTGCCGCCGCCACCGCCGCCACCGGAGCTGGGCTGCTCCATGTGGACGATGACGCCCCGGCCGTTGCAGTGCACGCAGGTCTCGGAGAAGGACTCCAGGAGGCCCTGTCCGACGCGCTTGCGGGTCATCTGGACGAGCCCCAGCGAGGTCACCTCGGCGACCTGGTGCTTCGTACGGTCCCGCCCGAGGCACTCGAGCAGGCGCCGCAGCACCAGGTCCCGGTTGGACTCCAGGACCATGTCGATGAAGTCGATGACGATGATGCCGCCGAGGTCGCGCAGCCGGAGCTGGCGGACGATCTCCTCGGCCGCCTCCAGGTTGTTGCGGGTCACCGTCTCTTCGAGGTTGCCGCCCTGGCCGGTGAACTTGCCGGTGTTGACGTCGACGACGACCATCGCCTCGGTCCGGTCGATGACCAGCGAACCGCCGCTGGGCAGCCAGACCTTGCGGTCCAGCGCCTTGGACAGCTGCTCGTCGATCCGGTAGGTGGCGAAGACGTCGACCTCGGAGGTCCACTTCGACAGCCGTTCGGCGAGGTCGGGCGCGACGTGCGAGACGTAGCCGTGGACGGTCTCCCAGGCCTCGTCACCGCTGACGACGACCTTGGAGAAGTCCTCGTTGAAGATGTCGCGGACGACCCGGACGGTCATGTCGGGCTCGCCGTACAGCAGCGACGGCGCATTCGAGCTGCCGCCGTTCTTCGACTTCTTCTGGATGTCCTCCCACTGCGACTGGAGGCGTTCGACGTCGCGGCGCAGTTCGTCCTCGCTGGCGCCCTCGGCGGCGGTGCGCACGATGACGCCCGCGTCCTCGGGGACGATCTTCTTGAGGATGGTCTTCAGCCGGGCGCGCTCGGTGTCGGGCAGCTTGCGGCTGATGCCGGTCATCGAGCCCTCGGGGACGTACACGAGGTAACGGCCGGGGAGGGAGACCTGGCTGGTGAGGCGGGCGCCCTTGTGGCCGATCGGGTCCTTCGTGACCTGGACGAGCACGGACTGGCCGGACTTCAGGGCGGCCTCGATGCGGCGCGGGCCGTTGGCCATGCCGAGCGCCTCGAAGTTGACCTCGCCGGCGTAGAGGACGGCGTTGCGGCCCTTGCCGATGTCGATGAAGGCGGCCTCCATCGACGGCAGCACGTTCTGGACCTTGCCCAGGTAGACGTTGCCGACGTACGAGGTCGACTGCTCCTTGTTGACGTAGTGCTCGACGAGCACGCCGTCCTCCAGGACGCCGATCTGGGTGCGGTCGCCGTGCTGGCGTACGACCATCACGCGTTCGACGGCCTCGCGGCGGGCGAGGAACTCGGCCTCGGTGATGATCGGGACGCGGCGGCGGCCCTGCTCGCGGCCCTCGCGGCGGCGCTGCTTCTTGGCCTCCAGGCGGGTCGAGCCCTTGATGGACTGGACCTCGTCGGACGGCTCGGAGGGCTTGCGGGGCTCGCGGACCTTGACGACCGTGCGCTCCGGGTCGCCGTCGCCGGGCTCGGTGTCGGGGGTGTCCCCGGCACGCCGGCGGCGGCGCCTGCGACGGCGGCTGCTGGAGGAGGACAGGCCGGCCTCGTCGTGGCCTTCCTCGTCGTCCTCTTCCTCCTGCTCGGCGGTGTCCTCGGCATCCTGCTCGGCCTGCTCGGCGGCGACCTCGTCGGTGCCGTCGTCGGCGCCCTCGCCGTCGGCGGCGTCACCGCGGCGGCGGCGCCGGCCACCGCGACGGCGGCGCCGGCGGGAGCCGGACTCCTCGGCCTCGTCCTCGCCGTCGCCGTCGGCGAGGTCCTCGGCGGACTCCTCCGGCTCGTCGGTCTCGTCCTCGGCGGCGGTCTCGGTGACCGGGGCCTCCTCGGCGGCGCCCCGGCGGCGGCGCCGACGGCGCGAGCCGGCCTCGGCCTGCTCGGTCGGCTCGGCGGCGAACGCCGTACCGGCGGATGCGGCGGCGGCCGCGGGAGCGGAGGGTGCGGCGGCGGCCGGGGCGGCCGCGGGCTCCTCGGGTTCGCCGGTGCCCGCGGCGAAGGCGGCGGCCTCGGCGGCGGCGCGCTCGGGGGTCTGGAACTTCGGCTCGGTGAACACGGGCGCCTGGAAGACGGCGACGGCGGGCCGGGCGGGGCGGCGCTGCGGCTCCTCCTCGGCGTCGGCCCGTGCGGCGGGCTCGGAGAAGCCGGTGGCGGCCTGCCGGACGACGCGCCGCCTGCGGCGCGGCGTCTCGGCCTCGACAGCCTCGGCCACCTCGACGACCTCGGTGGCCGGGGTCTCGGTGGCCACGGCCTGCGGCGCCTCGGCGGCGGCCTCGGGCGCACCGGCGGGCGCGGACACCCTGCGGGTGGCGCGACGGCGGGTACGGGGGACGGAGGCGGTCTCCTCGGGAGCCTCGACGGCCTCAGGCGCCTCGGAGGCGGTTTCGGTGACGGCCTCGGCGGCGACGGCCGTGGCCTCCTCGCCCGCCTCGGCGGGGTCGGCGGTGGGTGCGGAGACCCGGCGGGTGGCACGGCGGCGCGTCCGCGGAGCGGGCGCGGCCTCCTCGACGCCGTCGGCGGCGGACTCGACCGCGGCCGGGCTCTCGGCGGGCTCGGTGACGGCAGCGGCAGCGGCCACGACGGTCTCCGCGGCCTCCGCCGCCTCGGCGGGGGCTCCGGCGGGTGCGGAGGCCCGGCGGGTCGCACGGCGGCGCGTCCGCGGAGCGGGCGCGGCCTCCTCGGCGGCCTCGACGGTGTCAGCGGTCTCCGTGGCCTCTTCTGTGACCTCGCCCGTCGCGTCCGCGGCGGATTCGAGGGTGTCGCCCTCGGCGGCCGGTATGGCCGGCACGGTGGTCTCGGCCACGGCCTCGGTCCCGGCGGGCGGTCCCGCGGGGCGGGACGCGGCACGGCGACGCCTGCGCGGCGGCAGGGTGTCGCTGGGGGTGTTCAGTTCGGAGCCCTCGGTGGGCTCGGTCGGTTCGAGCATGCGGGCGTTTCTCCCGTCAGGCTCCCGGGCGCCGCGCCTGGTCCGGCGTCGATCGGTTCGAGCGACCGCCGGTGACGTCCACGGCTCGCGCGATGCGCGGTGCCGCCGTGTGGGGCGCGGGCGCCGCACAGGAGCTTTCTGTGTCCTGTCTCGCCGGTTCCGTACGCCTTGTCGCGGACGGCCTGGCGAAAGTCTTCTGGTCGGTGCGCTGCCCGACCCAGGTGGCTCCCGAGTACGAGGGCGGCGCTACGACGTCCGTCCTTCGCGGGACCTTCCTTACGCCGGCGCCGTCGCGGCGGCAGTCGGTTCGGCCTTCGAGAGGGCCTCCGCTGCCTCGCGGTCGGGCGCGAGCGGGTCGGTCACCGTGCCGGTCTCTTCATCGAGCAGCCCCTGCGCCAGCCTGGTCACCGCTGCGGGGACCGGCGGCGCCAGGTCGGCCACGGCGCGGAGACCGGACAGGACGTCGTCGGGTCGTACGGCAGGCGTCACGTGCCGAACAACCAGCCGCAGTATCGCACAGGGCTGGTCGGTCGGCCTATCAGCCGTTTCACTCTGTGTTTCAAGTCGTACGACGGCGGGGCGGGCGTCGAAGGTGCGGACGCCGTTCTTGGTGGTGCGCTGGACCTCGACGGACTCGACGGCGTTGAACGCGGCGACGGCCTTCTCGGCCTCCGCCGGGTCCTGGCCGGTCAGCCGCAGCTCCCACACGGAGGCGGTGAGCCGGTCGGCCAGTCCGGACGTGTGCGCCTCGACCGCGTCGACGATGTCGAGCCCGTCGGGCAGGGACTCGTCGAGGAGGGCGCGCAGCCGCTCCGGGTCGCGGGGTGCGGTGAGCGCGATCTCCAGGTACTCGGCCTCGCTGCCCGTGCCGGTGGGTGCGGCATTGGCGTACGACACCTTCGGGTGCGGTGTGAACCCCGCCGAGTACGCCATGGGCACCTCGGCGCGGCGCAGCGCACGCTCGAAGGCGCGCTGGAAGTCACGGTGGCTGGTGAACCGGAGGCGGCCGCGCTTGGTGTAGCGCAGTCGGATGCGCTGCACCGCGGGAGCGGGCGGCGGGCCTTCGGGCTGTCGCTTGCCCAGTGTCGTCAGTCCTTCGTGGTTCTCGTGCGTTCTTGTGCGTGGTCGTGCGGGGCCGTACCGCCGGGGCCGTACGGCTGTGCACTGCTACTCATCAAGAGTACGTGTGTCGCGGCCCGTGGGTTCCCGGCGGTTCACGGGCGCGGGCGGCCGCGGCTCGCCGAAGAGGGCGCGGCGGAGGTCGGCGCGGGCCTGGCGGACGGCACGGCCGATCGCGCGTGCGGCCTCGGCCACCGGGTGCAGGACCAGGTCGCGGACGACGTGCCCGACCGGGGTGAGGACGGTCCGGTACATCCATCGCGCGGGCGTCAGGAAGATCCACCGGAAGAGGGTCCCGATCACCCGTCCGACGGCACGTGCGACGTACCCGGCGGCCCGCCAGGCATGGCCGAGTGCCTCCCCGGTCTCGCGCAGGACGATGCCGAGGACTCGGCCGGCCGGGGCGAGGATCCAGCGCCACAGCGCGAGGGCGGGCAGGACGAGGAGCCAGCGCCACACGGCGAGGGCGGGCAGGACGAGGAGGACGCGCGCGATCCGGTACAGGGCGGTGCCGAGCATCCCGAGCACCTGTTCAAGGATTTTCACGACTGGCGTGAGGAGCCGTACGAGCGCGTGGCCGATCGGGGTGAGCACGCGCGCGTGGAACCACCGCAGGGCGTGGCCGAGGGGGGTGAGCAGGTGGCGGTACAGCCAGACCAGGGGGACGACGAGGAGCGCGTGGAGGACCAGGCCGGCCGCGCGTCCCACCGGCGCGAGGACGTACCGCCACAGGAACCGTGCGGTCGCGGCGAACGCGTCCCAGAGCAGGCGTACCGGCAGCACGACCAGGAAGACGAAGATCCGCACGGGGATTCTGATCGCGACGACCAGGCATCCCTCGGGGTGCTGCGACGGCGGCCGCGACTGTGGCCGTGACTGTGGCGGCCGCTGCGGCCGATTCTGCATGTCCATGGCCGGAGGGACGTTATCGCGTACCGCGCGGATGCGTTCGGTCGCCCTTGATCACCGAACGGCAGCGAGAAGGTAACGGTTGACCCGCGCACGCCAATATGAATGGAACCGGCCATCCCGGCTTGATTTGCTGTGCGGACAATCAAGCCTTGATCCCCGGGGGGACGAGTAATGAACTGGTACCTGGACGTCCTGAAGAAGTACGTGGTGTTCAGCGGACGCGCCCGCAGGCAGGAATACTGGATGTTCACGCTGATCAACGTGATCATCGCGATCGTGCTCGTCGCCGTCGGCGCGGCCATCCACTTCTCCGCCCTCGCGGCGATCTACGACCTCGCGGTCTTCCTGCCCAGCCTCGGCGTCGCGGTCCGCCGGCTGCACGACACCGGCCGCTCCGGCTGGGCGATCCTGGTCGGCATCATCCCGCTGGTCGGCTGGATCTTCGTGCTCGTGTGGCTCGCCTCCGACGGCAAGCCGGAGGAGAACCAGTACGGCGTCAACCCGAAGTACGCGGCCGCCGTCTGACCCGCAGACACCCCGAAGGCCCGCCGGAACCGTCCGGCGGGCCTTCGCCGGTTTCCGCTACGCGGCGGACGACGATTTCTTGCTGCGTTCGGTCTGCAGGAACAGCACCAGGAAGAGGACGCGCAGGAGGTCGTCGGGAAGGGCCCGCAGACCGGCGGGCAGGACGACGCGGCGGGGCCGCCCGCCCAGCAGGTCGTACTCCACAGAGAGCGGGCCGACCCCGCGCACCCGGCCGCTGAGCCGCGGGTGGTCGATCGGGTACGGCCCGATCCGCCGTGGGATCCCGGACCAGGCGGCGCACTCGACGTCCCAGGTCCCGAACGTCCTGGGGACGCCGCCCAGGCGGCCGTAGCCGATCTCGACGTCGCCGATCCGGCGCAGCCGGCTGCCCAGCAGGTCGTACTCCAGCGGGTGCGGCCCGAGCGTGCGCGGCCGGCCGCCCCACCGGCCGTAGCCGATCTCGACCTCGCCGATGCTGCGCAGCCGTCTGCCCAGCAGGTCGTAACCAAGTTCCAGTTCCATGTCCGCCGACTCCCCCGTGGTCCGCCCGCGTTCCGTCGTTCTTTTCGCCGGTGTTCGGTTTTCACCGATTGTGCGGCCGGGCCGGGCGCGGCTTCCATGGCGGTCGTGTCACGGTTTCGTCGGCGCCCGGCGGTCATGCCTACCGGCCCACCATGGTCGCGCCGGCCGCCGGGGACGTGGTCACCCCTGGCGGGTGAGGATCAGGCGGTGCGGGCGTCGCCGCCGTCGCCGGGACGTTCGCCGGCCCCGCGGCGCGGAAGGACGCCGGCCGCGAGAAGGGTGTCGTACAGCCGCTGCTGTTCCGGGTCGAGGCCGGAGTACAGCATGTCGTACGCCTCCTCCTCGCCCCGCACCGTCTCGACGGGGTCCCAGTCGTCGCCGAGGGCCGCCATGACATGGGCGCGGCGGGTCAGCTCATGACCGGTGAGGTCGACGGAGAACTCGACCGGCTCGGTGGGACGGGACGCATCTTTGTCGGACATATAACCGAATTTAGGTAAGCCCTCCGGGTGTGGACAAGGGCCCGTGGGACACATCACAGCAGGTCGGAGAGGCGGGGACGGCTTCGGCCGGTTCACGTGGGCGGTTCGGTCCCGGCCTGCTCGCTCACCAGGAACCGCGCGTACCAGTCCGGCCAGTCCGGGTCCCTGCTGCCGGTGCGGGCCTCGTGCTCGCCGTGCGCCGCCTCGGCCCGCCGCAGCGCGGCCGCCAGGTCGTCGGCCGAGGAGAACGTGGTGGCCGCGGGGTCGAGCCGTCCCGGGAGCCGGGCGGTGACCTCCTGGAGGAGCCAGCCGTTGCCGTCCGGGTCGCTGAACGACAGGAAGGAACCGTAGCTGCCGTCGGGGCCGGGCACCCGGGCGTCGGAGCCGGCGTGGTGGAAGACGCCGCCGGCGTCGTGGAACACGTCGCTCGGGTGGGCGCCCTGCTGGGCCAGTTCGTCGTGGGCGGTCTTGATGTCGTCGACGATCAGGTGCAGGCCCTGGGCCGAGCCCGGAGCCTGGTCGGTGACCGAGGAGCCGAAGATGACCGACGCCGGGGAGCCCGGCGGGGTCACCTGCACCACCCGGAAGCCCCCGTCGCCGGCGACGTCCGCGTCGAGCCGCCAGCCCAGCGTGGTGTAGAAGTCCTTGGCCCGGTCGACGTCGGCCACCGGCACCACGACGACCTCCAGTTTCATGTCCATGAGTTGCGCCTCCCGTCTCGTAGGGGCAATGCGGATGCGGGCGCGGACGGGCGGTCAGTGGGCGAGCAGTTGCTGACCGCCGTCGATGTCGTAAGTGGCGCCGGTGAGGGCGCCGTTGACCATGATGTGCACGGCGAGCGCGGCGACGTCCGACGGGCCGACCACCCGGCCGATGGGCAGCGTCCTGCGCAACTCCTCGCGCCGCGCCTCCAGTCGGTCGCCGAGCAGGGCGGCGGACAGCGGGGTGTCCACGAACCCGGCCGCGATGAGATTGACCCGGACCGGGGCGACCTCCAGCGCCAGGCTGGCGACGAGCGCCGGCAGCGCCGCGGTGACCGCGCCCACGACGGCCATCCCGGGCGCGGGCCGCCGGCCGCCCGTGCCGCCGACGAACAGCAGCGTTCCCCCGGGTCCGACCTTCTCCCGGCCCGCCCTCGCCACCGCCAGCAGCATGGCGATCCGCGCGCCGAAGTCCCGGGCCGCGGCGGTCAGATCGAGTTCGCCGAGCGGGGTGTACGACGGGCTGCCCGCCGTCACCAGCACGTGGTCGACCCGCCCGGGCAGTTCCCCGAGGAAGCGCTCCAGGTATGCGGTGTCCTGGGCGTCGAACGCGGCCGTGCTGAGCGGGTGCAGTTCGTCGGCGGCCCGTTGCAGGCGCTCCTCGTTGCGTGCCGTCAGCACCACCTCGCCGCCGGCCGCCCGCACCTGCCGCGCCGTCTCCAGGCCGATGCCGCCGCTGCCGCCGACCACGACGACCGTCTGCCCGGCCAGTTCTCCGTGCGTTCCGCTCGACCCGCCGGCCATGACCGCCTCCACGTCCGCCGGCACCGCCCACGCAGCGGGCCCTGCCGGCCGTTACCGGTAGCCCCCCGAGGCGCGGGGTGCGCGGTGGTGCCGACGAGATGCCGGACCGTATCCCGGCGAACGGGAACCCCAGTCTGTCACCCACCCGGCGGAACGGCATCCGGGCTCACCGGCACGCCCCCGGCCCCGCCGGACGGCCCGTGCCGCTCAAGGCCGAGCGCCCGCCCCGAAAGCCTCCTCGCGGACCAGGGAGCGGGATGCGAGCAGCCGTCTCAGCACGGGCAGGGCGCCGGCCGCGCTGCCCGCCTGCGCCGCGGACAGGCGGCTGACGTCGACCGGCAGCCGCGTACCCCGGCGGGGGACGGCGAGAACGGTCATGCCGGCGGCCGCCGCCGAGCGGATGCCGTTCGGGGAGTCCTCGACGGCCACGCACCCCGACGGCGGGACGCCGACGGCTGCCGCCGCACGCAGATAGGGGTCCGGCGCGGGCTTGACCCGCAGCACGTCCTCCCCGCACACCACGGCGCTCAGCTCCGGGCGGAGGCCCAGTTCCGCGAGGACCGCCAGCACGAAACGCCGGGGGCTTGCGGTCGCCACGCCCACGGGCCCGTGCCGTCCCGCTTCGAGAACCAGTTCCACGGCCCCGGGCAGTGCCCGCACCCGCCCCTCGGCGCAGGCTCCGACCATCGCGGTGGTGCAGGCCTCCGCCACCTCGGCGCCGCTCACGGCGCCGCCGCACAGCCCGGCGACGTACGACGCCCAGCCGCCGTTGCCGTGCAGCGCGGCCTCGTCGGCGGCCTGCCAGCGGTGCCCGTGCCGGGCGGCGAAGGCCGCGCACACCCGGGACCACTGCGCACCGCTGTCGATCAGCGTGTCGTCCAGGTCGAAGATCGTCGCCGGTCGCACCTGCGTCACACCGTGCTCGTGTCCGGACGCAGCGGCAGCGCCGCCGACAGCTGGTCGACCGACAGCAGGGTCAGCCCGTACTCGCCGGCGAACGCCCGCAGCCGGTCGGACCGGGTGACGGAGCCGTCGTCCTCGCAGATCTCGCTGAGCACGGCGACCGGGTGCAGTCCCGCGAGGCGCATGAGGTCGACACTCGCCTCGGTGTGCCCGCGCCGTTCCGCGATCCCTCCGGCCCTGGCCCGCAGCGGGAACACGTGTCCGGGCCGGATCAGCGCGTCCGGACGGCAGCCGGGTTCGGCCAGGGTGCGGACGGTCAGCGCCCGGTCCGCGGCGGAGATCCCGGAGCCGACACCGACCGCGTCCACGGAGACGGTGTACGCGGTGGCCTCGGGGCCGCAGGCGGCCGGAACCATCAGCGGCAGCTCCAGCCGGTCGGCGATCTCCGGCGCCATGGGCACGCAGATCAGACCGCTGGTCCGGCGTACGAAGAAGCCGACCGCCTCGGCCGTCGCGAACTGGGCCGCCAGGACGAGATCGCCCTCGTTCTCACGGTCCGCGTCGTCCACCACGATCACGGGCCGGCCGGCCCGCAGATCCTCGACGGCGACGGCCACCGTCCCGAAGTCCGCACCCGGCGGCCGCGGCACCGAAACTGACGTCACAGGACCAGCCCTTTCCCCGACTCGTCACTCCTGCCCACTCCATCGGTGGCCGGACGAACCCACTTGAGGGATCCCGCGGCGGCGCACGCATCACTTGGGCCCGGTCGGATCGCGCCCGGTGGACGCCCCGCGCGCCCCCGCGGAGATCGGCGAGCCCCCCGGCCCGGAACCGGACCGGGAGCCCGCCGCACGAACAACCAGCGCGCGGCGACGATCTCCGCCCGGCCTCTCTTCGCTCGGGGCGACCTCGTGACGCCCTGGTTCAGCAAGCCGTTCGAGGAGAACCTGCGTCTGCTGGGCGAGGACCGGTGGCCCTACGGCGTCGCCGCCCACCGCAGGGCCGCCGACACGTTCCTGCGCCACCACCACAAGCTGGCGCACGCGCCCCCGGCCGCCGCCGGCGCGTCCACAGGCCCGCCGATGAGTTCGCGGGTCCGCGGCGGTCTGTCCTCGTACAGCCGAAGCCGTCCACGAGATCCGGGAGGACACCATGACCGACCTCGCGCTACCGCCCGTCGTCGACGCCGCGGCCTGGGAGCAGCGGCTCCAGGCACTGCGGGCCCGGGAGAAGGCCGCGACACGGGAGCTCGACGCCATCGCCGCCGAGCGCCGCCGGCTGCCCATGGTCGAGATGCCCGACTACACGCTCGAGGGCGAGGACGGCCCCGTCCGGCTGGCGGACGTCTTCGAGGGCAGGAGGCAGCTGATCGTCTACCACCACATGTGGTTCGCCGGGAAGGAATGGCAGTGCCCGGGCTGCACGGGGTTCACCTCGCAGTACACCCGCCTGGAGTTCCTGGACGCCTACGACGCCCGATTCGTCGTCGTCACCCAGGGCCCGATCGAAGAGGCACTGGCCTACCGGCGCCGGGTCGGCAACCGGATGACGTGGTACTCGACCGCCGGCAGCCCGTTCGGGTCGGACGTCGGCGCACCGCCCGACGGCGGGTTCGCGGTCAACGTGTTCCTGCGCGACGGCGACACCGTCTACCGCACCTGGCACACCGACGGCCGGGGCACCGAGCAGCTCAGCCACAGCTTCGCCCTGATCGATCTCCTCCCGTACGGACGCCAGGAGGAGTGGCAGGACTCACCCGGGGGCTGGCCCAAGTCCCCGACCTACAGCCGTTGGGCGACGTCCGAGCACATCGCCGCCCTCTACGGCCCGGGCTCCGGCTGAGCCCGCCCCGTACGACGACCTCAGTGCGCGTGCCCGCCCGACGCCGACGCCCCGTTCTTGACCGTCAGCGGCAGCAGCTTCTTGCCGGTCGGGCCGATCTGGATGCTGGCGTCCATCTGCGGGCAGACACCAACCGCTCCACATCCAGGGGGAGGGCCCTGTTCCACCCCCTCGCCGTTCCACCCCCTCGCCCCGTCTCGACGTGGAACTCGTGGTCAAGGCACGCTCCTCGCACGCCTTCAGAACACACCCACACCGACGTGAGGTCCACGCGGTCGTCCGCAGCCGCTCGATACAACCAGGTCGCCGCCACCCACCTGGCCGCCTGCCGCCGCACGGCCATCCTCGTTCGGGCGGCAAGGAGATCAGAAGGCAAAGGCCAGCTGGTGGCCGCTGTCAGGCGCAGTGCTCCAGCGTCGCCGGCAGACCCTCGACATCAGTGCGTTCGGGGAGGGATTCCTCGATGGTGTGCGGGAGCGCGGCCTCCCAGAGCAATCGAGCGGTCGTGGGGTCGCCTGCAGCCGCGTGTACGCGTCCCAGAGCCACGCGCAGACGCATGACCGTCAGACCGTGACCCGCGGCAACACGGCGGGCCAGCGCGGCGGCACCGAAATCGAGTGCACGGTCAAGTCGGTTCGCAGCCAGGTACGTCTCTACGATCGCCGCTTCCGCGAGATCCTCCGGTGCGAAGCCAGGCACCCCCAGATCCAGCAGATCGTGCAGCGGCTCGATCCAATAGAGCGCGTCGGCAACGCGCCCGGCACGAACCGAGAGGACAGTCATGGCCGACATGGCGTCGTAGAGGTTGTTCTGGGACCCGACGAGCTCGGCCGCGGCCCTGCCTTGGGACAGCAGTGTCTCCGCCGTCTCCATTTCGCCCATGGCCAGGTGCGTCAAGCCTGCCTCGAGCTTGGCCACAGCCTCTGTCTGAGGAGTGCCGTTCTGAGCCGCGAGACCCAGCGCTTCCTCGGCATGCTGCCTGGACGCCGAGTAGTCTCCCTGTATTCGCAAGATCTCGGCGAGGTTGGCATGATGCACCACACGGCTCGGAGCGTAATCCGTGTGGAATGTCAGGGCGGCGGAGGCGTGAGGGAACGCCTCCCTGATCCGGCCGGATCTGGTGCAGGCCTCCGCGGAGTCGTTCCAGGCGGCCGCAAGCCCCCGCTGGTAGCCGATCCGCTCGAACTGGATCTTCGCCGAGTTGAGCTCCTCCAGCGCCGCATTCAGATCCCCCAAGTCCCATGCCGCGAAGCCGAGAGATATGTGGCGCATTCCCCGTCCGAGCGGATGGTCGTGTGCTTCGGCTGCGCGCAGTCCCGCTTGGCTGGCGGCAAGCGCGCCCCCGTCCAATCGGTGGGGATAGAAGTTTCCTCGCAGCGCGTGAGCCAGGTGCCAGGCGAAGGGTGCGGGCCCGTGCTCCGAGGCATGGACGATCGCCGTGACGAGATTGGTGTGTTCGGCGGTGAGCCAGGCCCGGGCATCGTGCGGGCCGGAAAACGTCTGCGGAGAGCCGGTAAGCGGGAATTCGTCGGGGAAGACGACCCAGCAGTTCGGCCTGATAATCCTGTTGGCGGCATCCAGGGTGAGCAGGTACCACGACAACAATCGGTGAGTCAGCCGTGCTGGTCGCCGCTCTGATGGCGCTCGACTGGTGGATTCAGCAGGAGCTGAACTCCTTGTACCTGCTCTTCGTCATGCCGACGGTCCTCTTGGAAGACCAACAGGATGCGTTCGCCCTTCGTTGCTGTATCGCAGCCATGTTGTTCATGGCGACCGCACAGCACAGCCCGTGAACCACACAGAGCGCTTCAAGGGCCGTCCCCACGGGCTCTCGCAGATGAATCAAGGCGTGATCACTCCTCGGGGCGGGTGCATACCGCGATCCGAAGCAGTTCCTCGACCGCGCCGGCCAAGGGGCGGCCCTTCGGCCACACTGCGCGAAGCCGCCGGTGCAGATCTGCCCCCGCCACCGGGACCTCCACTATGCGCCCCTCAGCCAGGTCATCCTGGACAGTGACCGCGCTGAGCACCGCCGGACCGGCGCCTTCGGCCACGGCGCTGCGCATGGCGGCATTGGCGTCCAACACCATCAGGGGTCTGACCGGCTTGACGCCCGCGCCGACGAGTACACGCTCGAGCGTCTCGCGCGTGCCTGAACCTGCCTCGCGGACGATGAGCCGGGTTTGGGCCAGCTCGGCCAGATCCACCGGCTCCCGCCGTCGTGCCCAGGGATGCTGCGGGGCGACCACGACAACCAGCCGGTCGGTGCCCACCTGGCATGAGCTGAGCCCGGCAGGCACTGCGGGCGTCTCGATGAACCCCAGGCTGATCTGACCGCTTGCGACGAGCGCGACGACCTGTTCGGAATTGGTCACTTTGAGGCTGACGTAGATATCGGGCGTGCGCCGCTGCAGCGCGCCGATCCAGCGCGGTACGAAGTGTTCGGCCAGCGTCATGCTGGAGGCCAGGCGCAGATCGATGGCGCGGTCACCGCGCAGCGCCGCGACGCCCACCATCAGCGAGTCCACTTCGGCCAGCACCCGCCCCGACCATTGGCACACCGCCTTGCCCTCGGTGGTCAGCACTGAGCCGCGGGTGTCGCGGTTCACCAGCGGCAGCCCCAGGCGCCGCTCGAGCAGGGTCAGGCGTTTACTCGCGGCGGGCTGGCTGATCCCCAGCCGCTCGGCGGCCTGACCGAGGCTGCCGAGCTCGGCCACCAATGTCAGCAACTGAAGACTGCCGAGGTCGGGAGGCGACTGAGTCATAACCACAGATTATGAGGAGATTCTCGATTGGGCAGTACCGGGCCGCCGCCCACCCGGCAAGGATGAAGCCGTCCGGAAAAACGACCGACAAGTTCAAAATGTCGCGATCTCCAGGCAGGTTCGGCACAGTGATTGTCATGGGTTCCGCCGCCCCCGCGGGAACGGCACGCACATGTCACTCAGGGCCGAATTGCGCCATCGAGAGCGGACGTGCGACGGCAGACGGCTCTGATCAAGCCTGCACGACGGTTCAGGTGGACGCCGCTCACGCGAGAGCGCCCCGAGCCAACGAGGACGACGACTCGCAGCCGGTTCACGACCCCGTACCCGGACGGTGCAGGGCACGCGGATCCGCCCGCACCCTCCAGACCCCCGAAGCGAGACCGAGAGCAGTAAGGACCCACCATGTCTCACCATCTCGACACTCCGCTGGCGGCCCAGAACGGCCAACTGTTCATCGACGACCTCTACGTCTTCCCCGGCGAGAACAGCACGGTGTTCGTCATGGACGTCAACTCCGACATCACCGGCGTCTACGCCCAGCCCGGGTTCCACCCTGAGGCACGCTACGAATTCAAAGTTCATTTCGACGGCGCCGACTTCGAGACCCTGACCTACCGGGTCTCCTTCGGCGAACCCGACCCGGACGACAGGCAAACCCTGCAGCTGCACATCCTGACCGGGGACGACGCGCGCGAAGACTCCGCCGACGGAGACCTGCTGCTGGAGGGCCGCACCGGTGAGACGGCCGCCGCGGACGGCACCCGCATCTGGGCCGGGCGCATCTCCGACTCGTTCTACATCGACCTGTCCCTGCTGGCCGTCGTCAACGGAGCGGTGGCGAAGGGAACGGCGGTCGACCTGTCGGAATGGCGCCCACAGGAGGCACAGAACAGCTTCACCGACACCACCGTGGAATCGATCGTGCTCGAGGTGTCCCACGACCACCCGCAGCTGCGACCCGGGGCCCGCACCGGCGTGTGGTGCACGACCAAGCTGGCCACCGACGCCGGCGGATGGCGGCAGATCAACCGCGGCGGGCACCCGATGATGTGGCCGATCTTCTGGCCCGGCGACACCGACTTCACCAACCCCGCCAACACCCGGCATCCCTCCGAGGACCTCGATGCCACCGGCGAGCTCATCGCCGGCCAGGTCGCCGCCGTCGTAGCAGCCACCGGGACCTGCGCCGACCCGGACGGCTACGGCAAAACCGTAGCCCGGCAGCTGTTCCCAGATGTGCTGCCCTACGTCGTCGGAACCCCCGCCACGTACGGCTTCGCCACCCGCAACGGCCGCACCCTGGCCGACAACGCGCCCGAGACGATGCTGTCCCTCGTGACCAACACGGCCGTACCGTCCGGGCTCAAGCCGGCTGTCGCCCAACACCTGCGGACCGACCGCTTCCCCTACGTCGTGCCCGCGTGACCGTCCCCTTCCGCACCACCGCGGGAAGCGAACCCCACCGCAGCGACTTCGAAAGAGACGCCATGCCTTTCGTGACCGTCGGCCAGGAGAACTCCGCGCCGATCGAGCTGTACTACGAAGACCACGGGCCGGGCAGGCCCGTCGTACTCATCCACGGCTTTCCGCTCAGCGGCCGGGCCTGGGAACGCCAGGAACGCGCCCTGCTGGCAGCCGGGCGCCGGGTCATCACCTACGACCGACGCGGCTTCGGCCGCTCGAGCCGGCCCACCACCGGCTAGGACTACGACACCTTCGCCGCCGACCTGGACAAGCTCCTGGCCGCCCTGGACCTGCGCGACATCGACATCGCCGGGCACTCCATGGGTGGGCGGCGGCGAGATCGCCCGCTATCTGGGCACCTACGGATCCGACCGGGTACGGCGGGCCGCGATCATCTCCGGGGTGCCACCGTACCTGCTCAAGACACCTGAAACACCCCAAGGGGTACCCCAGGAGGTCTTCGACGAGATCGCGGCGGCGCTCACCGCGGACCGGCTGGCGTACTTCACCGAGTGGAACAAGAACTTCTTCAACCTCGATGAGACGCTCGGCTCCCGGATCAGCACCGAGGCCGTCCAGGACGCCTGGAACACCGCGGCCGGAGCCTCGCCCACCGGAACCATCGCCTGCGTGGCCACTTGGCACACCGGCTTCCGCGCCGATCTACCCAAGATCGACATCCCGGTGCCAGTCCTGCACGGCACCGCCGACCATGTCCTGCCGATCGAGGCATGCGGCCCGCGCTCCCACGAACTCATCTCGGGAAGCAAGTACGTGGCCATCGAGGGCGCTGACCACGGCCTGTGCCGGACACACGCCGACGAGGTCAACGCCGAACTGCTCCAGTTCTTCGACTAGCTCGATCGAGCCGACGATCGGCAGTCACCGGACAACACTGAGCCCCTTCCCGGACCAGGGAGGGGGCTCAGAAGGCCCTCCCGCCGCGCGGAACCCCGTGGCACGTCCACTCCACCACCGAATGGATGCCCGAGGTACCACTAGGTCCGGCAGCGTGGGCTTGGCAGCGGGGTCCGACAGGGCGCCAGCAGCGCAGACGGGCGAGGACGCGAAGCGCCGACCGCAGCCGGCGCAGCCGTCACCTCCTCCTCGCTCACCCCGGCCAGCGCCTCCATCACCCGATCGAATGCCTCGCTCACGTCAGTGCGTGTGACCACTCGAAGCAGGCGCCTGACCTGCGTTCTTGACCGTCAGCGGCAGCAGCTTCTTGCCGGTCGGGCCGATCTGGATGCTGGTGTCCATCTGCGGGCACACCCCGCAGTCGAAGCAGGGAGTCCAGCGGCAGTCCTCGACCTCCGTCTCGTCGAGGGCGTCCTGCCAGTCCTCCCAGAGCCAGTCCTTGTCGAGGCCCGAGTCGAGGTGGTCCCAGGGGAGGACCTCCTCGTAGGTGCGCTCGCGGGTGGTGTACCAGTCGACGTCGACGCCGAGGGGGGCGAGGGCCTTGTCGGCGCAGGCCATCCAGCGGTCGTAGGAGAAGTGCTCGCGCCAGCCGTCGAAGCGGCCGCCGTCCTCGTAGACGGCGCGGATGACGGCGCCGATGCGGCGGTCGCCGCGGGAGAGGAGGCCCTCGACGATGCCGGGCTTGCCGTCGTGGTAGCGGAAGCCGATCGAGCGGCCGTACTTCTTGTCGCCGCGGATCTTGTCGCGAAGCTTCTCCAGGCGGGCGTCCGTCTCCTCGGCGGAGAGCTGCGGGGCCCACTGGAAGGGGGTGTGGGGCTTGGGGACGAAGCCGCCGATGGAGACGGTGCAGCGGATGTCGTTGGAGCGGGAGACCTCGCGGCCCTTGGCGATGACCTTGGTCGCCATGTCGGCGATCTGGAGGACGTCGTCGTCGGTCTCGGTGGGCAGGCCGCACATGAAGTACAGCTTCACCTGGCGCCAGCCGTTGCCGTAGGCCGTCGAGACGGTGCGGATGAGGTCGTCCTCGGAGACCATCTTGTTGATGACCTTGCGGATGCGTTCCGAGCCGCCCTCGGGGGCGAAGGTGAGGCCGGAGCGGCGGCCGTTGCGGGTCAGTTCGTTGGCCAGGTCGATGTTGAAGGCGTCGACGCGGGTGGAGGGGAGGGACAGGCCGATCTTGTCCTCCTCGTAGCGGTCGGCCAGGCCCTTGGCGATGTCGCCGATCTCCGAGTGGTCCGCGGAGGAGAGGGAGAGGAGGCCGACCTCTTCGAAGCCGGTGGCCTTGAGGCCCTTGTCGACCATCTCGCCGATGCCGGTGATGGAGCGCTCGCGGACCGGGCGGGTGATCATGCCGGCCTGGCAGAAGCGGCAGCCGCGGGTGCAGCCGCGGAAGATCTCGACGGACATGCGCTCGTGGACCGTCTCGGCGAGCGGGACGAGGGGCTGCTTGGGGTAGGGCCACTCGTCGAGGTCCATGACGGTGTGCTTGGAGACGCGCCAGGGGACGCCCGACCTGTTCGGGACCACGCGGGCGATCCGGCCGTCGGGGAGGTACTCGACGTCGTAGAAGGCCGGGATGTAGACGGAGCCGGTCTTCGCGAGGCGGAGGAGGACCTCCTCGCGGCCGCCGGGGCGGCCCTCCGCCTTCCAGTCGCGGATGATCCTCGTCATGTCGAGGACGGCCTGCTCGCCGTCGCCGATGATGGCCGCGTCGATGAAGTCCGCGATCGGTTCGGGGTTGAAGGCCGCGTGGCCGCCCGCGAGGACGATCGGGTCGTCGAGGGTGCGCTCCCTGGACTCCAGGGGGATGCCGGCCAGGTCCAGGGCGGTGAGCATGTTCGTGTAGCCCAGCTCGGTGGAGAAGGACAGGCCGAACACGTCGAAGGCCTTCACCGGGCGGTGGCTGTCCACGGTGAACTGGGGGACGCGGTGCTCGCGCATCAGCGCCTCCAGGTCCGGCCACACGCTGTAGGTGCGCTCGGCGAGGACGCCCTCCTGCTCGTTGAGGACCTCGTAGAGGATCATGACGCCCTGGTTGGGCAGGCCGACCTCGTAGGCGTCCGGGTACATGAGCGCCCAGCGGACGTCGCAGGTCTCCCAGGGCTTGACCGTGGAGTTCAGCTCTCCGCCGACGTACTGGATCGGCTTCTGCACGTGCGGGAGCAGAGCTTCGAGCTGCGGGAACACGGACTCAGCGACCTGGGCGGCGGCTTCGGCAGGCATCTCGCGGACCTTTGTGAGGTGGCTGGGGGGGCGCCCTCCGGCCGGTGGCCGGGAAGGGTGACCATCAAGCGTAACCCGGTCGGAGGGCTCCCCCGTACGCCCGGATCACACGGGCGCCCCGGCCTTGATGTCCGCCCAGGCCCCGGGCGCCTCCGCCTCGACCGCCGACGCCCGCTGTTCCTCGCGGCCGTGGAGCAGCCCGTAGGTGAACGCGCTCTCCCCGGCGGCGTGGGCCACCGCGGACAGCTCGCGCAGGGTCTCGCGGGCCATGACGCTGTCCTGGTGTTCGCCGAGCAGGGTCTGCAGGGACTTCATGGACTTGACCATGGTCTTGGCCGGTCTGCCGAGGGCGGGGTGGGCGGCCTCGGCGGCGTAACGGGTGCGCTTGGCCTTCTTGCGGGCCTCGTGCAGGCCGAGGTCGCGGTCGTGGCCGGGGGGCTCGGCCATGGCCGTCTCGATGAGGTCGGTGACCTTGGCGAAGTCCTTGTGCACGGCCTTGGTGAGGACCTGCTCGGGGTCGCCTGCGGCGGCCTTCAGCAGGGGCGGGTCGGCGGTCAGCGCGTCCAGGGTGTCGAGGAGCGCCAGGTAGCGGGCCGAGTCGAGGACTCCGAGGAGCCGGCTGCGGGAGCCGCGTTCGCTCGCCTCGGCCCAGTGCTGGATACGGTCGTGGACGGGGCCGTGGACGAGGGCGGGGGGTACGTCGGCGAGGGCCGACATGAGGCGTTCGGCCAGGACCTCCTGGTCGCGGCCCACGCCCAGTTCGCCGGCCAGCCATTTCAGCTCGTCGGCGACGGGGTCGGTGACCTGCCGGTCGAGGACCTTGCCGAAGGTGCGGAAGGTGCTGCGCAGCCGGCGGGTGGCGACCCGCATGTCGTGCACGCCCTCCTCGGTGTCCAGGCGGACGGCGGGGTCGAGCTCGACGATCGCGTCGCGCTGGGCGCGGACGTAGGCCATGACGTGGTCGCCCGCGGTGACGGGCGCGGCGGAGCCGGTCCTGGGCGGGCGGGGCTTAGCGCCCTTCGTCTCGGCCAGGGCGCGGGCGAGCTTCGACGGGGACTCGGAGGGGCGGACGCCCGCCTTGCCCAACCGTTTCTCCACCTTGTCGAGGAAGGCGGGGTCACCGCCGTCGGCGAGTTCCACCTCGATCTCGGTCCACTCCGCCTTGCCGTCGCCGCCGAAGAGCCGGTCGGCCCGGACGCGGTCCACGCTGACCTCGGCGAGCAGGGCGCCGTCGGCGTCGACGAGGTGGCGGACGTCCCGGGTGGTGCGCAGCCGGACCACCGGGACCAGTTGGCCCTCGCGCACCCGGGAGCGGGCGAGGGCGGCGAGTTCGTCGGGGAGCGTGTCGGAGAGGGGGGCGTGGATCTCGTCCCGGACGCCGGGGGCGACGGGGAGTTTGAGGTGCCAGCCGGCGTCGCTGCCTCCGCTGCGGCGGCGCAGGGTGACCTTGGCCGAGGCCAGGCGCAGGTCGGAGGTGTCGTGGTAGGTCGCGTCGAGGTCGGCGGTGCCCTTGTCGACGACGTTCGCCACTCCGGCGACGCCGGTCAGGTCGGGCAGGCCACTGTCTTCGGATTCGTACTTGCGCTCGATTTCGCGCTTCGTGTCCGCCATGAGTTGAATCTAGTGGTCGGGCCGCCGCGGAGGCAGAGGCCAAAGCGGGTAAATCAGAGGAAGACCCAATAAGTACGGGAGGTGAACAGACCGGTTCGGCCTGTTCACCTCCCTGAGTTCCCCGGGCGCGGACGTCTATGCCGACGTCGGCCGAGGCATGGGCGCTACCCGGCATCGGCCGAGACGCCGACGCTGCGCCGACATCGGCCGCTACGCCGACATCGGCCGCTGCGCCCTGATCGACTGCAGCAGCCCCACCGCCACCCACACCGCGAACATCGACGAACCGCCGTACGACACGAACGGCAGTGGCAGGCCGGTGACCGGCATGATGCCGAGGGTCATGCCGATGTTCTCGAACGCCTGGAACGCGAACCACGCCACGATCCCGGCCGCGACGATCGTGCCGTACAGCTCGGTCGCCTCGCGGGCGATGCGGCAGGCGCGCCACAGGATGACCCCGAGGAGCACGATGATCAGGCCCGCGCCGACGAAGCCCAGCTCCTCCCCCGCGACCGTGAAGACGAAGTCGGTCTGCTGCTCGGGGACGAACTGGCCGGTGGTCTGCGAGCCGTGGAACAGGCCCGCGCCGGTCAGGCCGCCGGAACCGATCGCGATCCTGGCCTGGTTGGTGTTGTAACCGACGCCGGCCGGGTCGAGACTCGGGTTGGCGAAGGCGGCGAAGCGGGCGATCTGGTACTCGTCCAGGATGTGCAGCTGCCAGATGGCGATGCAGCCGACCACGCCGGCGGTGAGCAGGCCGAAGACCCAGCGGTTGGAGGCGCCGGAGGCGAGCAGCACCCCGAGGATGATCGTCACCATGACCAGGACCGTGCCGAGGTCGGGCATGAGCAGCACGATCAGGATCGGGACCGCGGCCAGGCCGAGGGACTGCAGGACGGTGCGGTGGTCGGGGTACTTCTTGTCACCGGCGTCGACCCGCGCCGCCAGTATCATCGCCATGCCCAGGATGATCGTGATCTTCACGAACTCGGCGGGCTGCAGCGAGAAGCCGCCGCCGAAGACGATCCAGTTGCGGCTGCCGTTGATGGTGGCGCCCAGCGGGGTGAGCACCGCGAGGATGCCCACCAGGGAGAGGCCGTAGAGGATCGGCACGGCATTGCGGAGCTGGCGGTGGCCGACCCAGATGGTGGCGATCATCAGGGCGAGCCCGATGCCGGTGTTCATCAGGTGCCGGACCAGGAAGTAGTACTGGTCGCCCTGGTTGATCTCGGTGCGGTTGCGGGTGGCCGAGTAGACCAGCACCGAACCGAGCAGGGACAGGGCGACCGCGGCCAGCAGCATCGGCCAGTCCAGGCGGCGGGTCAGCGAGTCCCGGGCGAAGATCCGGGTCCAGCCGGCCCGCGCCGGGCCGTACCCGGAGACGGAGAAGCTGTTGACGCCGGTCATGTGAGCATCCTCCGGCTTCCCCGCCTGCGGGCTCGTCTGCGGGTGTCTCGGTTGCCCGAGGACGGGGAGGCCGTGGTGGCGCCGGGGGTCTGCCCGCCGTCGGTCTTCTTGTCGCCCTGCTTGGAGTAGACCTCGAAGTCCTTCCCGGGGTCCTTGGAGACCTTCGGGGAGTCGATCGTGCCGTCCGTGCGGACCTTCGGCAGGCCCTTCTGCGGGGTGTAGAGCAGCGCCTTGTTCTTGTCGATGGAGCCGTCGGCCGCCACGCCGTACAGCGCGCTGTAGATGTTGCGGACCGCCTCACCGGAGGCACCGGAACCGGTACCGGCCTGGGAGATGGTCATGATGACCGTGTAGTCCTTGCTGTAGGTGGCGAGCCAGGACGTGGTCTGCTTGCCGTAGACCTCGGCGGTACCGGTCTTGCCGTGCAGGGCGATCTTGTCCTGCGGCCAGCCGCCGAACTTCCAGGCCGCGGTACCGCGGGTGATGACGCCCGCGAAGGCCTCGTCCATGCCCTTCAGGGTGGCCTGGGTGACCGGCAGCTTGCGGACCACCTTGGGCTTGATCTCCTGGACGGTCCTGCCGTCGGCGCTGATGACCGCCTTGCCGATGGTCGGCCGGTACTCGGTGCCGCCGTTGGCCACGGCGCCGTAGATCATCGCCTCCTGTATCGGCGTGACGAGGGTGTCGCCCTGGCCGATGGAGTAGTTGATCTCGTCGCCCTCGCGCATCTTGTTGCCTTCGAGGCAGTTCTCGTACTCGATCTTCTCGACGTAGGTGCCGTCCTTCTTCCCGGACTTGCACCAGGCGTCCTTGTTGGCCTTCCAGTAGTCGACCTTCCACTGGCGGTCGGGGACGCGGCCGGTGACCTCGTTGGGCAGGTCGATGCCGGTCTCCTTGCCGAGGCCGAACTGGTGGGCGGTCTTGAAGAAGTAGTCCTTCGGCTCACCCGGCTTGGGGTTGATGCCGCCGTCCCTCTTCCACTCGCGGTCGGCGAGGCCGTAGAAGACGGTGTCGCAGGAGACCTCGAGGGCGCGGCCCAGCGAGATGTCACCGAAGTTCTCGCCCTCGAAGTTCTTGAAGACCTGGCCGCCGACCGAGTACGAGCTGGTGCAGGGGTAGCCGCCGTCCCAGGCGTAGCCGGCGTTGACCGCGGCGGCGGTGGAGACCACCTTGAACGTCGAACCGGGGGCCGCCTGACCCTGTATGGCCCTGTTGAGCAGCGGGTAGTCGGAGTTCTTGCCGGTGAGGGCCTTGTAGTCCTTGGCGGAGATGCCGCCGACCCACACGTTCGGGTCGTAGGTCGGGGCGGAGGCCATGGCGACGATCCGGCCGGTCTTGGCCTCCATCACGACGACGGCGCCGGAGTCGGCCTTGTAGTTCTCGTGGGTGATGCTGTCGTACTGCTGGCGGGCGGCCTTCATCGCCTTGTCCAGCTGGTACTCGGCGACCCGCTGGACGCGGGAGTCGATGCTGGTGACCAGGTTGGAGCCGGGCTCGGCGGCGTCGGCCTTGGCCTTGCCGATGACGCGGCCGAGGTTGTCGACCTCGTAGCGGGTGACGCCGGCCTTGCCGCGCAGTTCCTTGTCGTACTCGCGCTCCAGGCCGGACCGGCCTACCTGGTCGGAGCGCAGGTACGGGGAGGAGGTGTCCTTGGCCTGCTGGATCTCGTCGTCGGTGACCGGGGAGAGGTAGCCGAGCACCTGGGCGGTGTTCGACTTGCCGGGGCTCGCGTAGCGGCGGACGGCCTCGGGCTCGGCGGTGATGCCGGGGAAGTCCTCGGAGCGCTCGCGGATCTGCAGGGCCTGCTTGGCGGTGGCCTCGTCGGTGATCGGGATCGGCTGGTACGGCGAGCCGTTCCAGCAGGGCTGGGGGGTCTTGGCGTCGCAGAGGCGGACCTTCTGCAGGACGTCCGTGGGGCTCATCCCGAGGACGCCCGCGAGCTTGGTCAGGACCGCCTTGCCGTCGTCCTTCTGCTTGAGCAGGTCGGTGCGGGAGGCGGAGACCACCAGCCGGGTCTCGTTGTCCGCGAGGGGGACTCCGCGGGCGTCCAGGATCGAGCCGCGCACGGCGGGGTCGACGACCTGCTGGACGTGGTTGCCGGAGGCCTCCTTCTGGTACGCGGAGCCCTCCCGGATCTGCAGGTACCACAGGCGGCCGCCGAGGGTGCCGAGCAGGGAGAGGACGAGGATCTGGATGACGACGAGACGGATCTGGACCCGTGGGGTCCGACCTGTCTCGGGAATGTTGGTCACTGGGCTGTCTCCCCCTCTCCCGGCACAAATGTGCGTGCGCGTACGCATGATGAACGATCCAGCTGTGAGACCGCGTGCCGCCCCCGTGCACCCGTTCGAGTGAACTCACCCGCGTTCACAGGCGCTTGACCCCCTTGATGCGGCCGACGCGGACATTGCGGGTGCGGGCCCTGGCCTTGAGGGCGCCGAGGCCGCCGCGCTGGCCGCCGATGCGCATGCCGGTGCCGGAGGAGATCCAGCCGGAGGAGATGTCGCCCGCCTTGCCGCCGGAGTTGGCCTCGGTGAGCGGGTCGTGGTCGGCGCGGCGGGCCACGGCCATGACGCCGGGGACCACGAACGGGGCGAGCAGCAGGTCGTACAGGGCGGCCGTGACCAGCAGGCTGGTCATGCCGACGTGCCGGGCGGCGGTGTCGCCGACGAGGGCGCCGACGCCGGCGTACAGCAGGGTGGAGCCGACGGCGGCGGCGACCACGACGAGCATCGGGCCGGTCGCGGACTTCAGGCGGCCGTTCTCCGGCTTGATGAGGCCGGCGAAGTAGCCGACGACGCACAGCACCAGGGCGTAGCGGCCGGCCGCGTGGTCGGCGGGCGGGGCGAGGTCGGCGAGGAGTCCGGCGCCGAAGCCGACGAGGGCGCCGCCCACATGGCCGTAGACCATGGCGAGGCCGAGGACGGTGAGCAGCATGAGGTCGGGGACGGCGCCGGGCAGGTGCAGGCGGGCGAGGACGCTCACCTGGATCACCAGCGCGACGACGACCAGGGCGGCGGAGAGCAGGATCCGGTTGACACGCATGGGGGATTCAGCTCCTACTGCTGCTCGCCGGTGGTGTCGGACGCGTTGGTGCTCGCGTCCGCGGAGGGGGTGACCGTGACGGTCACCGTCGGGGTCGGGGTCGGTTTCGGCTTGGCCGGGAGCACCTCGTCACGCGGGTCCTTCTTCGGTGCCTGGACGACCACGCCGACGATGTCGAGCTTGGTGAAGGACACGAACGGCGTGACGTACAGGGTGCGGGTCAGGCCGCCGTTGGACGGGTCGACGCGGGTGACCGTGCCGACCGGGACGCCGGGCACGAACGGCTTGTCGCCCTGGGAGCCGAAGGTGACGAGCCGGTCGCCCTTCTTCACCTCGGCCTTGCTGTCGAGGAGTTCGACGCGCAGCGGGCGGTCGCCCTGTCCGGAGGCGAAACCGAGTTCGTCGCTGCCCTCCATACGGGTGCCGACGGTGAAGTCGGGGTCGTTGGCGAGCAGCACGGTGGAGGCGTCGGGGCCGACGGTGGTCACGCGCCCGACCAGGCCGCTGCCGTTGAGGACGGTCATGTCCCGCCTGATGCCGTCGTTGTAGCCGACGTCGATGGTGACGGTCCAGGAGAAGCCCTGCGCCGACCCTATGGCGATGACCTGGGCGCCCTTGATGCCGTACTGGCCCTCGGCCGCGACGTTGAACATCTTCTCCAGCTGGGTGAGGCGGCTGCGGTTGCGGTCGTCGCTGCCGAGCTTCGCCTTGAGGGTCGCGTTCTGCTTCTCCAGCCGGGCGAGCCGGTCGTGCCGGCCGCCGGAGTCGCGGACGGCGGAGACGGCGTTCCCGACCGGGTCCACCACCGTCGACATGCCGTTCTCGATCGGGCCGAAGGCCGCGGCCGCGGCCTGCCGGGCACCGTCGACCGGGGAGTTCCTGCCACCTCGGATGTCCACCGTGATCAGCGCGAACGCGATGGCGATCAGCAGCACCAGGAGCAGCCGGCTCTCTTTCGTGTCCCTCACGTGCGGCGGCCGTGCCTTCCTCGATAGGAACTTGCGGAGCTTGATTTCGGAAGCTTGTGAAGCAGGTGGGGCATGTGGGGGGGGCGCGGAGGCTTGTGGGGGGGGGGAAGTCGCTCTGTGCGAGCCTATGCCTCCATATCAACGATCCGCCGCACGAGAGGAGATCATCTCGTACGGCGGAATCGAAGAGTTGTGTCATCTGCGCGGCTGGGCGTCCAGGACCTGCTGGAGCGCCTCGAACTCCTCGACGCACTTGCCGGAGCCGAGCGCCACGCTGTCCAGCGGGTCCTCGGCGATGTGGATCGGCATGCCGGTCTCCCGGCGCAGCCGCTCGTCCAGACCGCGCAGCAGGGCTCCGCCGCCGGTCAGAACGATTCCCCTGTCCATGATGTCGCCGGACAGCTCCGGCGGGCACTTGTCGAGGGTGGTCTTGACGGCGTCGACGATCGCGTTGACCGGCTCCTCGATCGCCTTGCGGACCTCGGCGGCCGAGATGACGACGGTCTTGGGCAGGCCGGAGACCAGGTCCCGGCCGCGGATCTCGGTGTGTTCGTCGGAGTCGAGCTCGTACGCCGAACCGATCGTGATCTTGATCTGCTCGGCCGTCCGCTCACCGAGGAGGAGCGAGTACTCCTTCTTGATGTGCTGGATGATCGCGTTGTCCAGTTCGTCGCCCGCGACGCGGATGGACTGGGCGGTGACGATGCCGCCGAGCGAGATGACCGCGACCTCCGTGGTACCGCCGCCGATGTCCACCACCATGTTGCCGGTGGCCTCGTGGACCGGCAGGCCGGAGCCGATGGCAGCGGCCATGGGCTCCTCGATGATGTGCACCTGGCGGGCACCGGCCTGCGAGGACGCCTCGATGACGGCGCGGCGCTCGACACCGGTGATGCCGGAGGGCACGCACACGACCACGCGCGGCCGCGCGAGGTACCGGCGCTTGTGGATCTTGAGGATGAAGTAGCGGAGCATCCGCTCGGTGATCTCGAAGTCGGCGATCACGCCGTCCTTCAACGGCCGCACGGCGACGATGTTGCCGGGCGTGCGCCCGATCATCTTCTTCGCCTCCGCGCCGACCGCGAGAATTCCACCGGTGTTCGTATTGATCGCGACAACGGACGGCTCGTTGAGTACGATCCCGCGACCCCTGACGTACACCAGCGTGTTGGCGGTCCCGAGGTCGACAGCCATGTCACGGCCGATGAACGACATTGAGTTCCCCATCAGGATTCGTCTGGCCTTCCCGGGAGCTTTTGAGGGCATTTCAGGTCGGCGAAGTGGGTGCTGTGACGTGAAGGCTTCCATGGTAGACGCGCCTGCACGAACACTGCGCGAGGGTCTTCGCCATTGTCAGCACGTGTACGGCCGCCTCGCTTGTGGAGACGGTCCGACGGGGCCACTCGTTCCCCCGATCGGCACGCATATGCCGAGGGACGACCGAAATCGTTCGGCCGTCCCGGATCGTGCGGCTCAGTGGACTGACGCCTCGTCAAGAACTTCCACGAAAACTCCGTACGGGCCTTTGCGGGGCCCTGACGGTCCCTAGGCGCGGCCGGGGAAGAAGATCTTGACCTCGCGCTCGGCGGACTCCTCGGAGTCGGACGCGTGGATCAGGTTCTCGCGGACGATCACACCGAAGTCGCCGCGGATGGAGCCGGGCGCGGCGGCGATCGGGTCGGTGGGGCCGGCCAGGGCGCGGATGCCCTCGATGACCCGCTCGCCCTCGACGATCAGGGCGACCGACGGGCCGGCGGACATGAACTCGACCAGCGGCTCGTAGAACGGCTTGCCGACGTGCTCGGCGTAGTGCTGCTCCAGCGTGGCGCGCTCCAGGGTGCGCAGCTCCAGCGCGGTGATCTGCCAGCCGGCCTTGCGCTCGATACGGCTGATGATCTCGCCGGTCAGGCCCCGACGAACGGCGTCGGGCTTGAGCAGGACGAGGGTGCGCTGGGTCACGGGAGGGCTCCTTCGGTACTGGCCGGGTGCGGTGAGGAGAGGCTACAGGGCTGGTCTGAGCGACCGTTACACAGTGTGCGGGTCGGTGGGGCGGCCGCTCCCGGGGGCCGCCGCCCCCGGCCCCCCGCTTCGGCCCGAACGGCCTCGTCCTCGAACGCCCGACGGGCCGATCCGTGCAACCGGCCGGCCTTCGCCTTCACACACCCGACGGGCCGAGGGGCAAGAAGCGCCCGCTTCACCTGTCGGGCACCGGACGGGCCGAGTCGTGGTGCAGGCCGGTGTTCGTACCTGCACGCCCGACGGGACGGGGTGGGGTGCTGACCGGCATGCGGGACCGTGCGGCCGGACGGCTGAGGCGCGGTGTCGGCTGTTGCCGGGCGCTCAGGCGCCCGTCGGGGTGTTCTGCGTGGGGTGGGCCGCGAAACGGGCCTTGGCCTCGTCGATCTTCCTTCCGTAGTGGACGGAGGCCCACCACAGGCCCGCGAAGATCGCGCCCATGAAGTACATGGTCGGGACGTAGACCCCGGACGCGACCAGGGCGATCTGCAGGGTCCAGCCGAGGGCGACGCCGCCGGGGCGGGTGATGACGCCGCACAGGGCCAGGCACAGGAACATGGCGATGCCGCTGACCAGCCACACCGTGGAGGTGGAGAGGCCGGGGTCCTTCATGGCGACCAGGGCGGCGAAGCCGATGACGAAGAACTCGCCGATCAGGGTCGAGGAACAGAGCGTGCGCATGGTCAGGCCCTCCCGAGGAGCAGTCGGGCCTCGCCGACGGTGATGACGGAGCCGGTGACCAGGACGCCGCCGCCCGCGAACTCGCCCTCCTCCTCGGCCAGCGTGATCGCGGCCTCCAGGGCGTCGGGAAGCCGTGGCTCGACCTGGACGCGGTCCTCGCCGAACACCTCGACGGCGATCGCGGCCAGCTCGTCCGCGTCCATCGCGCGGTGGCTGGAGTTCTGGGTGACCACGACCTCGGCGAAGATCGGCTCGAAGGCCTCCAGCAGGCCGCGGACGTTCTTGTCGCCGCTGGCCCCGACCACGCCGATCAGCCGGCTGAAGTCGAAGGCCTCGCCGACGGCCTCGGCGGTGGCGCGGGCGCCGGCCGGGTTGTGGGCGGCGTCGAGGACGACGGTGGGAGAGCGCCGTACGACTTCGAGACGGCCCGGGGAGGAGACCGCCGCGAAGGCCTTGCGGACCGTGTCGATGTCGAGGCGCTCGGGACGCTGGGCGCCGACGCCGAAGAACGCCTCCACCGCCGCCAGCGCGACGGCCGCGTTGTGGGCCTGGTAGGGGCCGTGCAGCGGGAGGTAGACCTCGTCGTACTCGCCACCGAGGCCGCGCAGCGTGAGCAGCTGGCCGCCGACGGCGACCTGGCGGGCGACGACGCCGAACTCGAGGCCCTCACGGGCGACGGTGGCGTCCACCTCGACGGCCTTCTTGAGGAGCACCTGCGCCGCGTCGACCGGCTGCTGGGCCAGGATCACGGTGGCGTCCTGCTTGATGATGCCGGACTTCTCGCCGGCGATCTCGGCGGTGGTCTCCCCGAGCCGGTCGGTGTGGTCGAGGTCGATGGGGGTGACGACGGCCACGTCCCCGTCGATGACGTTCGTGGCGTCCCAGGAGCCGCCCATGCCGACCTCGACGACGGCGACGTCCACGGGGGCGTCCGCGAACGCCGCGTACGCCATGGCGGTGAGGACCTCGAAGAAGGAGAGTCGATACTCCTGCTGCGCGTCGACCATCTCGACGTAGGGCTTGATGTCGCTGTACGTCTCGATGAACCGCTCGGCGGAGACCGGGGCGCCGTCGAGGCTGATGCGCTCGGTGATCGACTGCACGTGCGGGCTGGTGTAGCGGCCGGTACGGAGTTCGAAGGCGCCGAGCAGGGCCTCGATCATGCGGGCGGTGGAGGTCTTGCCGTTGGTGCCGGTGATGTGGATCGAGGGGTACGAGCGCTGCGGCTCGCCCAGCACGTCCATGAGGGCGGCGATCCTGGTGACCGAAGGCTCCAGCTTGGTCTCGCCCCAGCGGGTGGCGAGCTCCGCCTCCACCTCGCGCAGGGCCCGGTCGACCTCGGGGTCCTCGGGGCGGCCCGGGACGTCGGCCTGCTGCGGGCCGCCCCCGGTGCGCAGGGTCCGGCTGCCTGCCTCGATCACCGCGAGATCGGGGTCGCGTTCCGTCTCGGCCGCGACGATCTCGTCGAAGCCGTCCTCGGAGCCGTCCTCGAAGTCGCCGTCGAAGCTCTCATGGGGGTCGCGCGGGGGCAGATCACTCACGGCACCAGTCTACGGAGCCCGGCGCGCGCGTCGACGCGTCGGGCACCGGCAGCGCCTGCTCGCACCAGATCGTCTTGCCCGCGGAGGTCTGCCTGGTCCCCCACCGCTGGGTGAGCTGGGCCACCAGCAGCAGGCCGCGGCCGCCCTCGTCGAAGACCCGGGCCCGCCGCAGGTGCGGGGCGGTGCTGCTGCCGTCGGAGACCTCGCAG
The DNA here is from genome assembly GCF_040702065.1 of Streptomyces sp. NPDC086777. Classification (NCBI taxonomy): domain Bacteria; kingdom Bacillati; phylum Actinomycetota; class Actinomycetes; order Kitasatosporales; family Streptomycetaceae; genus Streptomyces; species Streptomyces sp. NPDC086777. Next base: position 543,210 of record NZ_JBFBJI010000001.1, read on the forward strand.
ATCAGCATCGTGGTGTCGCGGATGAGCCGCAGCTGGATCGGGTCGCCGCCGTAGCGGACGGCGTTCGTGACGAGCTCGCTGACCACCAGTTCGGTGGTGAAGGACAGCTCGTCCAGCTTCCAGGCGGCGAGCTGGCCGGTGGCCAGGGTCCGGGCCCCCGCCACCTGCTCGGGATCGGCGGCCACCTCCCAGGCGGCGACCTGGTCACAGGGCAGGGCGCGGGTGCGGGCGAGCAGCAGGGCGACGTCGTCGGCGGGTTCGGCGGTGCGCAGCGTGGCCACCACCCGGTCGCAGGCCGCCTCCAGCGACTCCCCCTCCCCGGCCGGGATGAGCGCGCGGCGCAGCCGGTCCAGGCCGTGGCCCATGTCCAGGCTGCGGGAGAGCACCAGGCCGTTGCTGAACAGGGCGAGGACGGAGCCCTCGGCGAGGTCCAGGTCGGTGGTCTCGAACGCCAGCCCGCCGAGCCCGAGCGGCGGGCCGGCCTGGCCGGGCGCCGGCTCCACCGACCCCTGGGGGGTGATCACGAAGGGCAGCGGGTGGCCCGCGCTGGCCAGCGAGCAGTGCCGCGAGACCGGGTCGTAGACGGCGTACAGGCAGGTCGAACCCACCTCGCCGGCCTGTTCCCCGGCGCCGTCGTCGAGGTGCAGGACCAGGTCGTCGAGGTGGGTGAGGAGTTCGTCGGGGGGCAGGTCGACGTCCGCGAGGGTGCGGACCGCCGTGCGCAGCCGGCCCATGGTGGCGGAGGCCTGGATGCCGTGGCCGACGACGTCACCGACGACCAGGGCCACCCGGGTGCCCGACAACGGGATCACGTCGAGCCAGTCGCCGCCGACGCCGGCCCGGGTGCCGGTGGGCAGGTAGCGGTAGGCGAAGTCGACGCTCGGGCAGTCCGGCAGGCCGTGCGGGAGCAGGCTGCGCTGCAGTGCCAGCGCGGTCTCGCGCTCCCTGGCGTAGCGGCGCGCGTTGTCGATGGCGGTGGCGGCCTTCGCGGCGAGTTCCTCGGCGTCGGACAGGTCGTCCTCCTCGAACGGCGGGGAGTCCCGGGTGCGCCAGAAGACGATCACCCCCATCAGGACGCCCTGGGCCGACAGCGGTGCGGTGATCAGCGAGCGCATGCCGTAGTCGAGGAGCTGTTCGGTGCGCCGCGCGTCGGGAAAGCTCGCGGTACGGGTGACCCGGAGGTCGGCCATGAGGGCCGGGGCGGCGGCGGTGTGGCGGGTGGCGCCGGGCGGCGGGTCCACGGCGATCAGGGCACCGGTGGAATCCAGCGGGGAGTCGTCGCGGACACCGCCCCGGGCGACGCGCCGCAGGACGGTCTCGGCGGCCGTCGGCTCGCCGCCGTGCAGGACGGACTCCTCCAGGTCGACGGTGACGAAGTCGGCGAAGCGCGGGACGGCCACCCGCACCAGCTCGTCGGCGGTCCGCCCCACGTCCAGGGTGTTGCCGACGGCGGTGCCGGCGTCGTAGAGCAGCCGCAGGCGCCGGTGGCTCTTCTCCAGCGAGCTCGCCATGGTGTTGAACGCCGTCTCCAGCTGCCCGATCTCGCGGCGGCCGGACGGCGGCACCCGGGCGGCCATGTCCCCGGCGGCGAGCCGGGTCGCGAAGCCGGCCATCCTGCGCACCGGCCAGACGATCACCCGGGTCACATAGGCGCCGTAGGCGACGATCAGGAGGACCGCCGCGCCGACGCCGACCGAGGCGGAGATCGTGAGCATGCGCATCCGGGCCTCCAGCGCGCTCTCGCGCTGGTTGATCGCGGCGCGCTCGGCGCGGACGTAGTGGGAGAACTGGGACCGGAGTGCGTCGAGCCGCTGCTTGCCCTCCATGGTCCGTGCCGTGCTGCTCGCGTCGGGATCGCCGCGCCGGGCCTCGGCCACGAGCGGGACCGAGTAGTCGTCGACGAAGGACTGGCCGGACCGCTGGATCTGCTGGGCGAGCTGCCGCTGGGCGGGGGACGTGCTGACGTCCACGAGCCGCTGTGCCTGCGCGGGGAACGCGGCCCGGGCGACCCGCCAGGGTTCGAGGAACGTGTCCTCGCGGGTGATGACGTAGCTGCGCTGGCCGCCCTCCATGTCGAAGAGGGCGCCCTGGACCATGCCGACCTGGGTCAGGGCGGGCCGGCCGCTGCGCGCGGAGAGCAGGGAGTGCTGGGCGTCGGCGATCGCCAGGACCAGCATCAGGAAGACGAGGCCGATGAGCACGGCGAGCAGGCCGCCCGCGCCCGCCGCCAGGGGGACCAGTCCCCGGCGCGGAGGTGTTCTCGTTCGGCCCCTGTGCTGCATGTGGGCGTTCCCTCCACCGCATGGCACCAAAAAGGAACATTACGGTCATGTTCCTACTTCTGGATTGTAGGGCGGTGGCTGGTCGGCGCTTTGTGGCGTCCGGCGGCCCCGTGGGAGGGGACCGCCGGACGCCTGCGGGGAACGCGCCTGGGCTACGCCTCCGGGAGGCGGTCCAGCTGGGCCTGGATGCGGGCGATGTCCTCCTCGGCCTTGGCGAGCCGGGTGCGGATCTTCTCCACCACGTTGTCCGGGGCCTTCGCCAGGAACGCCTCGTTGCCGAGCTTGCCCGTCGCCTGTGCCTTCTCCTTCTCGGCGGCCGCGAGGTCCTTCGCGAGGCGCTTGCGCTCGGCGGCCACGTCGATGGTGCCGGAGAGGTCGAGGGCGACCGTGGCGCCGGCCACCGGGAGCGTCGCCGTCGCCGCGAAGGCGTCGCCCTCGGGCTGCAGGCGCAGCAGCTGGCGGATGGCCGCCTCGTGCGGGACGAGGGCCGTGCCGTCGAGGGTGAGGCGGGCCGGGACCCGCTGGCCGGGCTGCAGGCCCTGGTCGGCACGGAAGCGGCGGACCTCGGTGATGACCGACTGGAGGGTCTCGATCTCCCGCTCGGCCGCCTCGTCCCGGAAGCCGCTGTCGGCCGGCCAGTCGGCGATGACGACCGACTCGCCGCCGGTCAGCGTCGTCCACAGGGTGTCCGTGACGAAGGGGACGACCGGGTGCAGCAGCTTCAGGGTCACGTCCAGGACCTCGCCCAGGACGCGCCGGGAGACCTCGGCGCTGCGGCCGCCCGCCTGGAACGTCGTCTTGGACAGCTCGACGTACCAGTCGAAGACCTCGTCCCACGCGAAGTGGAAGAGGGAGTCGGACAGCTTGGCGAACTGGAAGTCGTCGTAGAACGCGTCGACTTCGGCGACCGTCTCGCCCAGGCGGGAGAGGATCCAGCGGTCCGTCGCCGACATCTCGGCCGGGTCCGGGAGCGGGCCCTCGACGGTGGCGCCGTTCATCAGGGCGAAGCGGGTCGCGTTCCAGATCTTGTTGGCGAAGTTGCGGGAGGCCTGGACCCAGTCCTCGCCGATCGGGACGTCAGTGCCGGGGTTGGCGCCGCGGGCCAGGGTGAAACGGACGGCGTCGGAGCCGTACTTGTCCATCCAGTCCAGCGGGTCGACGACGTTGCCGAAGGACTTCGACATCTTCTTGCCGCGCTCGTCACGGACCAGACCGGTCAGCGCGATGGTCCGGAAGGGGACCTCGCCGTCCATGGCGTTGAGGCCGAACATCATCATCCGGGCGACCCAGAAGAAGATGATGTCGTGGCCGGTGAGCAGGACGTCGGTCGGGTAGAACTTGCGCAGGTCCGCGGTCTGTTCGGGCCAGCCGAGGGTGGAGAAGGGCCACAGGCCGGACGAGAACCAGGTGTCGAGGACGTCGGTGTCCTGCTTCCAGCCCTCCGCCTCGGTGCCGGGCGGCTGCTCGTCGGGGCCGACGCAGACGACCTCGCCGGCGGGGCCGTACCAGACCGGGATGCGGTGGCCCCACCACAGCTGGCGCGAGATGCACCAGTCGTGCATGTTGTCGACCCAGTCGAAGTACCGCTTCGACATGTCCTCGGGGTGGATCTTCACCCGGCCGTCGCGGACCGCGTCACCGGCGGCCTTCGCCAGCGGGCCGACCTTGACCCACCACTGCATGGACAGCCGCGGCTCGATGGTGGTCTTGCAGCGCGAGCAGTGGCCGACGCTGTGGACGTAGGGCCGCTTCTCGGCGACGATCCGGCCCTGCGAGCGCAGCGCCGCGACGATCGCGGAACGCGCCTCGAAGCGGTCCAGGCCCTGGAACGGGCCGTGGACGGTGATGACCGCCCGCTCGTCCATGACGGTGATGGACTCCAGGCCGTGCCGCTGGCCGATCGCGAAGTCGTTCGGGTCGTGGGCCGGGGTGACCTTGACGGCACCCGTGCCGAACTCGGGGTCGACGTGCGTGTCGGCGACGACGGGGATCGTACGGTCCGTCAGCGGGAGCTTGATGCGCTTGCCGACGAGGTGCCTGTACCGCTCGTCCTCCGGGTGGACGGCGACCGCGGTGTCGCCGAGCATCGTCTCCGCACGGGTGGTGGCGACGACCAGCGTCTCGTCGCCCTCGCCGTACTTGATGGAGACCAGCTCGCCGTCGTCCTCCTGGTACTCCACCTCGATGTCCGAGATGGCCGTCAGGCAGCGCGGGCACCAGTTGATGATGCGCTCGGCGCGGTAGATCAGCTCGTCGTCGTAGAGCTTCTTGAAGATGGTCTGGACGGCCTTGGACAGGCCCTCGTCCATGGTGAAGCGCTCGCGGTCCCAGTCGACGCCGTCGCCGAGGCGGCGCATCTGGCCGAGGATCTTGCCGCCGTACTCTTCCTTCCACTGCCAGACCCGCTCGACGAACTCCTCGCGGCCCAGGTCGTGGCGGGACTTGCCCTCCTCGGCGAGCTGCTGCTCGACCTTGTTCTGGGTGGCGATGCCGGCGTGGTCCATGCCGGGCAGCCACAGCGACTCGAAGCCCTGCATGCGCTTGCGGCGGGTCAGCGCGTCCATCAGCGTGTGCTGGAAGGCGTGGCCAAGGTGCAGGGAGCCGGTGACGTTGGGCGGCGGGATGACGATGGTGTACGCGGGCTTGTCGCTCTTGGCGTCGGCCGCGAAGTAACCGCGCTCTACCCAGCGCTCGTACAGCGGCCCCTCTACGTCGGCCGGCGCGTACTGGGTCGGCAGTTCGGTGCTGGGCGCTGTGGGCTGCTGCTGAGGATTCTCGGTCACGCGGCCCAGTTTAGAGGTGTCTCAGGGCTGTCCCGAAACGCGTTTGTTCCGTAACGGTGGGCACCCCCGCGCCATGGGTCCCCCGTGCCTGCGCCAGGATGTCAGGAACACATAAGCATCTGGAGGGGAACCCAGAGATGAGCTACAACCAGCCGGGCCCGTACGGCGCGCCGCCGCCCCAGCAGCCGGGACCGTACGGGCAGCAGCCGGGTCCGTACGGCGGGCCGCCGCAGGCGCCGCAGCCCGGCTACGGCTATCCGCAGCAGGCTCCCCCGGGGGCCCCGCCGCAGCCGGGGCCCTACGGGCAGCAGCCGCCGCAGCCGGGCTACGGCCAACCGCAGCAGGGCGTTCCCCCGCAGCCGAATCCGTACGGCCAGCAGCCCCCGTACGGCCAGCCCCCGTACGGCGTTCCGCAGCCGCCGGTTCCGGGGGGCGGGAAGAAGAGGACGGGGCTGATCGTCGGGGCGGTGGCGGTGGTCGCCGCCGTCGCGGTGGGCGCGTACTTCGTGCTCGCCGGGGGCCGCGCCGGCGACGGCATCAAGGACGACGGCGCGCACAAGCTGACGACGCCCGCGACGGTCGTCGACGGGACGTACAAGAAGTCGGACAGCGCCGACAGCTCGGGCGGGCTGACCGACTCGGACGTCTCGGACTTCGAGAAGATGGGCGTGAAGAACCCGAAGTCCGTCAGCGCCGGATACGGGAGCGGCTCGGGTCTGACGACGAAGAGCCTCTCCTTCGCCGGGGTGTACGGGACGATCGACGACCCGGAGGCCGTCGTCGACGCCATGTTCGCCAAGGTCAAGTCCGAGTCCGAGAAGAGCGGTTCGACGGACAAGAGCAAGCTGGTCGGGAGCCCCGAGACGGTCAGCCCCGCGGGCTTCGCCAACGGCATCATGAAGTGCCAGCTGGTGCAGATCGACAACAGTTCCGGTGCCTCCGCCGGCGAGCCGACGACACTCAAGACGCCCATGTGCATCTGGGGCGACCACAGCACGGTCGCCCTCGTCACGGCGTTCAGCTACGCGAATCTGTCGGGGAGCGACGACAGCCTGATCTCGGGCAACGCGGAGACCACGGCCAAACTGCGGAACGACGTCCGCGTCAAGCTCTAGCGACTCCACGCCGGGCTCCGGGCCTGCTCCGGCGCAGGCCCGGCGCAGGCGCGGCGCAGGCGCGGCGCAGGCCCGGCGTACGACGACGGAAGGGGCCCCGGTCACACTCGACCGGGGCCCCTTCCGTCGTTCGCCGTACGGGGGTTACGCCGACTTCTGCTCCCCCGCGCCCCGCCCGCGCGCGTCGCGCGGGATCAGGGTCGGGTTGACGTTGGAGTGGACGACGTCGGCGGTGATGACGACGCGGGCCACGTCCTTGCGGGACGGGACCTCGTACATCACCGACATGAGGACCTCTTCCATGATGGCGCGCAGGCCGCGGGCGCCGGTCTGGCGGAGGATCGCCTGGTCGGCGATGGCCTCCAGGGCCTCGCGCTCGAAGTCCAGCTCCACGCCGTCGAGTTCGAAGAGGCGCTGGTACTGCTTGACCAGCGCGTTGCGCGGCTCGATCAGGATCTGGAGGAGGGCTTCCCGGTCGAGGTTGTGCACGCTCGTGATGACGGGGAGCCGGCCGATGAACTCCGGGATCATGCCGAACTTGACCAGGTCCTCGGGCATGACGTCCTCGAACTGGTCCTTGGACTGCAGTTCGCGCTTGGAGCGGATGGTAGCGCCGAAGCCGATGCCCTTGGCGCCCGCCCGGGACTCGATGATCTTCTCCAGGCCGGCGAACGCACCGCCCACGATGAACAGTACGTTCGTCGTGTCGATCTGGATGAACTCCTGGTGCGGGTGCTTGCGGCCGCCCTGCGGCGGGACCGACGCCGTGGTGCCCTCCAGGATCTTCAGCAGGGCCTGCTGCACGCCCTCGCCGGAGACGTCCCGCGTGATCGACGGATTTTCACTCTTCCGCGCGACCTTGTCGATCTCGTCGATGTAGATGATCCCGGTCTCGGCCTTCTTGACGTCGTAGTCGGCGGCCTGGATCAGCTTGAGGAGGATGTTCTCCACGTCCTCGCCCACGTAGCCGGCCTCCGTCAGCGCGGTGGCGTCGGCGATCGCGAACGGGACGTTCAGCATGCGGGCCAGGGTCTGCGCGAGGAGCGTCTTGCCGGAGCCGGTGGGGCCCAGCAGGAGGATGTTGGACTTCGCCAACTCGATGGCGTCGTCGCGGCCCTGGGCGCCGCCGTTCTCCCCCGCCTGAACGCGCTTGTAGTGGTTGTACACCGCGACCGAGAGGGCCTTCTTGGCGGGCTCCTGGCCCACCACGTAGCCCTCCAGGAACTCGTAGATCTCACGGGGCTTGGGGAGTTCCTCCCAACGCACCTCGCTCGTCTCGGCGAGCTCCTCCTCGATGATCTCGTTGCAGAGATCGATGCACTCGTCGCAGATGTACACACCGGGCCCTGCGATGAGCTTCTTGACCTGCTTCTGGCTCTTGCCGCAGAACGAGCACTTGAGCAGATCGCCGCCGTCACCGATGCGTGCCACGGTGTGCTTCCCCTTCGCCTGGGAGACGCCTGGACTCTCTCGAATCCAGCGGCTCCTGGTGCTGCCTTATGTCGACGGTACCTTGCCGGGCCCCTCGTACGGGCCCCCCTTGGCACGGTTCACTTTGACGTGCACCGTGCGGTGCGCGCGGTCGAACCGTGCCAAGAGCGGCAGAGAACACATTCTCTGCCGACGGCCTGCGTCAGCGGACGTCGGTGTTGTTCATCTTCCGGGTGGAGATGATCTGGTCCACGATGCCGTAGTCGAGCGCTTCCTCGGCCGTGAGGATCTTGTCGCGCTCGATGTCCTCGCGGACCTGCTCGATCGGCCGGTTGGAGTGCTTGGCCAGCATGGTCTCCAGCTGGTCACGCATGCGCGTGAACTCCTTGGCGATGATCTCCAGGTCGGAGAGCTGGCCACGGCCGGTGGAACCGGCCGGCTGGTGGATCAGCACGCGGGAGTTCGGCAGCGCCATGCGCTTGCCGGGCGTGCCTGCGGCCAGCAGGATGGCCGCGGCGGAGGCCGCCTGGCCCATGCAGACCGTCTGGATGTCGGGCTTCACGAACTGCATCGTGTCGTAGATCGCCGTGAGGGCGGTCATGTCGCCGCCGGGGCTGTTGATGTAGATCGAGATGTCCCGGTCCGGGTCCATCGACTCCAGGCACAGCAGCTGCGCCATGACGTCGTTGGCGGAGGCGTCGTCGATCTGGACGCCGAGGAAGATCACGCGCTCCTCGAAGAGCTTCGCGTACGGGTCGTACTCGCGGATGCCCTGGGAGGTGCGCTCGACGAAGCGCGGGATGACGTAGCGGGCGTCGGGCCGGGGCCCGTCGTAGCGGGCGTCAGCCGTGCCGGGGATGTTGCTCATGAGGGTGTTCACCGTCCTGGTGGCGTTCGGGGGGCTGGAGTCTCGGCGGAGCGTGGCGTGGCCGGGCCTGGTCTCAGGCGCCGGTGCCACCGCCTCCCGGAACACCGGAGGCATGCGTGATGATCTCGTCAATGAGACCGTACTCCTTGGCCTCTTCCGGGGTGAACCAGCGGTCGCGGTCGCCGTCGCGGATGATCGCCTCGACGGTCTGGCCGGAGTGCTGCGCGGTCAGCTCGGACATGCGCTTCTTGGTGCGCAGCAGGTACTCGGCCTGGATCTTGATGTCCGAGACCGTACCGCCGAGGCCCGCGGAGCCCTGGTGCATCATGATGTCGGCGTGCGGCAGCGCGAAGCGCTTGCCGGCGGCGCCGCCGGTGAGCAGGAACTGGCCCATCGAGGCCGCCATGCCCATCGCGATGGTCACCACGTCGTTCGGGATGTACTGCATGGTGTCGTAGATCGCCATGCCGGCGGTCACCGAGCCACCGGGGCTGTTGATGTAGAGGTAGATGTCCTTGCCGGGATCGGCCGCGAGCAGCAACAGCTGCGCGGTGATCTTGTTCGCGATGTCGTCGTCCACCTGCTGACCCAGGAAGATGATCCGCTCGCCGAGCAGCCGGTTGTAGACCTGGTCACCGAGGCCACCACCGATGGAAGGCTCGCCGGCGGCGGAGGGCATCAGATTCGTCACGTATCCACCTGCTCGTCATGTACGACGGCGTTGGGCCGTCTCACGTTTCCCTGGCCGGGGGCTTGGCCGGGGGCTGCAGTCCTGCCGGACTCCGGTCCCCTTGCCCTCGTACTCATGGACCCTAACGCGATGGTCCCTTCGGGGAATCCCGGTAACAGGGCTGTTCGCCGGGGGCGTAGCGGCTGCGCCGGTGGGCCGACGGCAACGCGCCGTGGCGGTGCGGGTGTGGGCGCGTAGGGGTGCGTGGGCGCGTACGGGTGCGTGGGCGCGTACGGGTGCGTGGGCGCGTACGGGTGCGTGGGCGCGTACGGGTGCGTCGTGGTTGCTCGCGCAGTTCCTCCCCCGGCCTTCGGCCGGGGGTGCCCCCAGCGCACCTTTGGGGCGCGCTGCAGTCCAGGGAGATGCCACAGGGGCCCCCGGGATGGTCCCAGGGGCCCCTGTGTGCCGTTACGGGCGCCGTGGGGCTCAGCCCTCGGTCTTCTCCTCGGCGGGGGCGTCGGCGGCCTCGGCGGCGGCCTCAGGGGCCTCCGTCGCGGCCTCGTCCTCGTCCTCGTCGTCGAGGTCGACGATCTCGCCGTTGGTGTCCTTCACCGTGGCGGCCTCGACCACGACGGCCAGGGCCTTGCCGCGGGCGACCTCGCCGACCAGGAGCGGGACCTGGCCGCCCTCGACGACGGCCTGGGCGAACTGGTCGGGGGACATGCCGGAGGAGGCCGCGCGCCGCATGAGGTGCTCGGTGAGCTCCTCCTGGTTGACGTTCAGCTTCTCGACCTTGACCAGCTCGTCGAGGACGAACTGGGTCTTGATGCCCTTGACCGCGGCTTCCTTGGTCTCGGCCTCGAACTCCTCGGCGGTCTTGCCCTGGATCTCGAGGTACTTCTCGAGGTCGAGACCCATCTGGCCGAGCTGGTGGTGCTCCAGGTTGTGCTTGCGGGTGTTGATCTCGTCCTCGAGCAGCTTCTCGGGGACGGGCACCTCGACGAGCTCCAGGAGCTTCTCCAGGACGCGCTCCTGGGCCTGCGTGGCCTGGTCGTACGTCTTCATGTCGGCGAGGCGCTTGCGGCTGTCGGCCTTGAGCTCGTCGAGGGTGTCGAACTCGGAGGCGAGCTGCGCGAACTCGTCGTCCAGCTCGGGCAGTTCGCGGGCGGCGACCTGGCTCACCTTGACGGTGACCTCGGCCTCGCGGCCGGCCGCGGAGCCGCCCTTGAGCTCGGAGGTGAAGGTGGCCTCGCCACCGGCCTCCAGGCCCTTCACGGCGTCGTCGATGCCGTCGAGCAGCTCGCCGGAGCCGATGGTGTAGGAGACACCGCTGGCGATGCCGTCCTCCAGGACCTCGCCGTCGACCTTGGCCTCCAGGTCGATGGTGACGACGTCGCCGTCCTCGGCGGCCCGCTCGACCGGGGAGGTGGAGGCGAAGCGCTCGCGGAGCTGCTCCACGGACTTCTCCACGTCCTCGTCCGTCACCTCGACGGCGTCGACCTCGACCTCGATGCCGGAGTAGTCCGGGATCTCCAGGGCCGGGCGGACGTCGACCTCGGCGGTGAAGTTCAGCGTCTCGCCGTCCTTCAGCTCGGTGATGTCGACCTCGGGCTGGCCCAGCGGGTTCAGCTCGGCCTCGTTGACCGCTTCGGTGTAGAACTTCGGAAGCGCGTCGTTGACGGCCTCCTCAAGCACCGCTCCGCGGCCGAACCGCTGGTCGATGACGCGGGCCGGGATCTTGCCCTTGCGGAAGCCCTTCACCGTGACCTGCTGGTTGATCTTCTTGTACGCCGCGTCGAGGCTGTCCTTGAGCTCCTCGAAGGGCACCTCGACAGTGAGCCGAACCCGGGTCGGGTTCAGGGTCTCCACGGCGCTCTTCACGGTTCGGTCTCCTTGTGGCTGACTTCTCGGGTTCTGCCGGTGCCAGAGGGGCCCGGCGGAGTTTCGCCGCCCGGAGGAGTTCGCAGGCCGCCGTACAGGGGGCCAGGACACACGGGCACGCAGCTTGCATAGTAACCGCAGCGGCTCAGCGGCCCAAAAGGCGATCAAGACGGACGCCGTCAGGTGGTGGTCGGGGTGGCGGGATTTGAACCCACGGCCTTCCGCTCCCAAAGCGGACGCGCTACCAAGCTGCGCCACACCCCGTTTCGGTGCGACACGTAGGGTACATGCCCGGGCCGCCTGCGACGGCCGCTTTGTTCACCCGCGCGGGCATCGGGCCACCGCCGCGCCGCCGTCGCGCCACCGCCGTGTCCGCGCGGCCCCGTCGCGTTCGCCTACGCGCCGGGCGACCCGCTACGATGCCTTCTGTGCCGCGGTCCCCGACCTGCGGCGCGTGTTGTGCGGGCGTAGCTCAATGGTAGAGCTTCAGTCTTCCAAACTGACTACGCGGGTTCGATTCCCGTCGCCCGCTCCGCATGGCTCAGGCCCAGGTCACCGGTGGTTTTGCCCGGTGCCCCGGGCCTGAGTCGTTGTCGGGGCCGGATCGGCGGGGAGGAACGCCGGCTCCCGCGGTCAGAAGTTGATCGAGTTTATGGTCTGCGCCAGCGAGTCGAGGAAGCGCTGGATGGAGGGGGCCATCCCGGTCGACGCGAGGAAGAAGCCGAACAGGACGGCGACGATCGCGGGGCCCGCCTTGATGTTCCCCCCTCTCATCAGCACCACAAGGATGATCGCCAACAGCAACACCACAGACAGTGAAATGGCCACAACTGATCACACCCTCGGTCGGTCCGCTCTCCGGCCTGGGGTACGGCCCCGCACCCCGCCAGATCCATCGTGCCACCAACCCGGCCGCACTATGCGGTTCGTGACACAACGTCGACAACTCACCGCGCACCGACAACTGCCCGCTCGGCAATTCGAGGCCCCACCCGCCCACGGATCCACGGCAATTGACAGACATGGTTTCCGTGTCCACACAACTCGCGCGCAGCCAATTCGAATTATTGACACAGGCACGGCAAGATGCGGCGACCCGCGTTCGTTATGCACCAATTAGTATGGATGAATACGGACATCTCAGGTGTAAGTGCCGCATGGAACTGCATAGGTACAGGCATCGGCCCCGGCGAATCCCGAGGCGATCAAGAATCGGTTCCCGCCGATTACCAGGAAACGCATCGGCGGTTTTACGGAATCCCACAGGCGACGCTAGGGTGCCTCAGATGTTTGCCGCCGCCACGTCCCCCGGCCAGAACCGAACACCACGTCCCCCCGCCCGGCCACCGGCGGGCAGACAGCGCGACGCGTTCTTCGACAACGCCAAGTACCTGGCGATCGTGCTCGTCGCGATGGGTCACTCATGGGAGCCGCTGAAGGGCGACAGCCGCGTCCTGGAGGCGGCGTACTGCGTCGTGTACGCCTTCCACATGCCGGCGTTCATCATCGTCTCCGGCTACTTCTCCCGGAACTTCGACATGCGCCCGGACCGGCTGAAGCGGCTGGTCACCGGAGTCGTCGTCCCCTATGTCCTGTTCGAGACGGCCTACTCGCTCTTCCAGCGCTTCGTGGTCGGCGACTCCGGCCAGGACATCAGCCTGCTCGACCCCTGGTACCTGACCTGGTTCCTGTGCGCGCTGTTCGTCTGGCGCCTGACCACGCCCCTGTGGAGGGCGGTCCGGCATCCCGTTCCGGTCGCCTTCGGCATCGCGATGCTGGCGTCCGTGTCCCCGAGCATCGGTGACGACCTCGACCTCCAGCGGGTGCTGCAGTTCCTGCCGTACTTCGTGCTCGGCCTGTGCCTGCGGCCCGAGCACTTCCGGCTGGTGCGCCGGTGGCCGGTGCGGATCGCCGCGGTGCCGGTCTTCGCCCTCGCGCTGGCGTTCGCCTGGTGGTCGGTACCGCGGATGAACACCGCGTGGTTCTACCACCGGGACTCCGCGCAGGAGCTCGGCGCGCCGTGGTGGTGCGGGCCGGTGATGGTGCTCGCCATGTTCGGCTGCTCGATGGTGCTGACAGCGGGCTTCTTCTCCTGGGTGCCGGGCCGGCGCACGTGGTTCACGGCGCTGGGCGCGGGCACGCTGTACGGCTACCTCCTGCACGGCTTCGTCGTGAAGTACGGCGTCCACGCGGGCTGGTTCGACCCGCGGTGGCTGCACGGACCGGCCGGCGAGATCCTCGTCACGGCGCTCGCGGGCGGGTGCGTGACGCTGCTGTGCACCTCGCCGGTGCGGCGGGCGTTCCGGTTCTCCATGGAGCCGCGGATGGACTGGGCGTTCCGGCGGGACGCGGCGGAGACGGCCCGGGAGCGGGAGCCGCGCAGCCGGGAGATGGCCGGCGCGTGAGGGCTCCTAGGCGGGGAGGCCGAGGAGGGCGCGCATCCGGGCGTACTTCTCGGTGAGCCGTTTCCTGGTGGCCTCGTCCAGTACGGCGAGCCGGCCGGGGTCGGCGTTGTGCGCGAGGTCGGCCTCCTTGACGAGGAGGGCGCCGGGGGTGGCAAGGACGCGCCGGGCGTACGACTCCGGGGACTCGCCGGGGTGCTTGGTGAGGGCGCGCACGACCGCCTTCGTGCGTGGGCTCAGGGCGGCCGTGTCCAGCCACTCCTCGCTGAGGGCGTGGTCCTCGACGGCGTCGTGCAGCCAGGCGGCGGCGATCTGGTCCGGGTCGCCGCCGCGAGCGCGGACGCCGTCGGCCACGGCGGCGAGGTGCTCGGCGTAGGGCCGCCCGGCCTTGTCGGTCTGCGCCGCGTGGGCGTCTCGGGCGAGTCTCTCGACGTCGGCGAGGGAGAGCGGGGTCGGGGTCACGGTGCGAGTATCTCGTGGCCGGGGTGAGGTGGGGACGCTTACCGGCGCTTCCAGGGTGCCCTCCCCCGGCCGAAGGCTGGGGGAGGAACTGCGCGGCCGGCCCCCGCGCGCCGGCAGCCGCCGACGGTCCGCGGGCGCGGCCCGGTCCGCGTCACCTCGCCGCCTCCCGGCAGATCAGCAGCAGTGCCCTGTCGTCGTTGACGTCCTTCGCCACCGCCTCGATCAGGTGCCAGGCGGCACCGTGGAAGCCGCCGGCGACGTAGCGGTCGGCCTCCCCCGTGAGACGGTCCATGCCTTCGACGATGTCACGGTCGGCCGTCTCCACCAGGCCGTCCGTGAAGATCATGAGGACGTCGCCGGGGCGCAGGGACCCCTTGACGGAGTCGAACTGGGCACCGTCGTACACCCCGAGGAGAGGGCCCTCGGCGGCCTTCTCCTCCCAGCGGCCGCTGCCGGCGCTGAGCTGGAGGCCGGGCGGGTGGCCCGCGGAGTACAGCTCGTAGTCGCCGGAGTCGAGGTCCAGGACCAGGTGTATGGAGGTCGCGAAGCCCTCGTCCCAGTCCTGGCGGAGCAGGTAGCCGTTGGCGGCGGGGAGGAACGCGTGCGGCGGCAGGGAGCCGAGCAGGCCCCCGAAGGCACCGGAGAGCAGCAGCGCCCTGGACGCCGCGTCCATGCCCTTGCCGGAGACGTCCGTGAGGACGACCTCCATCGTGCGGCCGTTGTTCGTACGGGCCGCGACCACGAAGTCGCCGGAGAAGGACTGCCCGCCGGCCGGCCGCAGGGCCATCTCGCGGTGCCAGCCCGGCGGCAGCTTCGGCAGCTTGCTCTGGACCCGGATGCGTTCGCGCAGGTCGAAGAGCATGGTGCCGCCGCGCCGCCAGGGCACGCCGACCCGGCTGCGGAACTGGGCGGTGAGCAGACCGAAGAAACCACAGGCGGCGACGACCAGGACCACGCCCGGCGTGACCCGGGAGGGGCCCTCGGTGTAGGGGCCGAGCCGTACCGATTCCACGATCAGGGCGGTGGCAGCCGCCGCGTACAGGCCGAGCAGGCTCGCCGGCCGCAGCAGCAGGCCGCCCGCGATGATCGGCAGGACCAGCGCGGCCGGGGAGAACCAGACCGAGTTGGCGAGGGTCATGGCCGCGAGGACCGGGACGGTCAGGAACAGTCCGATCAGGGCGATCCAGTCGGAGCCGTCGCCACGGAAGTAGTCCACGGCGCTTCTGCGCACGCCGACGCGGACCCGGTGCCACTGCACTTTCCACCGGGCCGGGAGGGTGTCGGCCTTCGCGCGCCGCTCTCGGTCTACTGCCATTAGTTCGGGACCCTATCCATCGGACCAGCTGCTTGGCACGGGAGGTCCCACTTGTCCCCCGTCCGAGGCTCACCTTCGGGTGCGACTTCACAGTGAACTTCACCGGAAGGCCCCGCGTCGCCGTCCGGGAGAAATTCGCTGGCTCGTCCTGCAATGCCCTGGTAGTCATGGCGTATGGCGACCGAGTTGAAGGTGCTGCGTCCCGAGGGGTTCGACGGCTGGTGGGACCACCTGGTGCGGGCCTTCGGCGCGGGTCCGGCGCCGGCCGAGGAGCGCGACCTGGACCGGTCCCTCACCGAGTACGAGCGCTCGCTGGCCGTCTGGGACGGGTCCGAACTGGTCGGGACGGCGGGGGCGTTCCGGTTCCGGATGACCGTGCCGGGCGGCGCGCTGCTGCCCACCGCGGGGATCACCATGGTGAGCGTGGCCGCCACGCACCGGCGGCGCGGGGTGCTGACGTCGATGATGCGCCGTCAGCTCGACGACGTACGGGAGTGGGGCGAGCCGCTGGCCGCGCTGACCGCCTCCGAGCCGGCGATCTACGGCCGCTTCGGGTACGGCGCCGCGACCTCCCATCTGCACGCCGAGATCGACACGAGCCGGGTGACGCTGGACGTCCCGGCCGGCACCGGTGACGTACGGCTGCGGTACGCCGACCCGGCCGAGGTGCTCGGCGCGTGCGAGGCCGTCTACGCGGAGCTGGTGCCGCTGCGGCCCGGGATGCTGGCCCGGCAGCCCGGCTGGGAGCGGGCAGGGCTGCTGGACCCGGAGAGCGAGCGGGGCGGGGCGTCGGCGCTGCAGTGCGTGGTCGCCGAGCGGGACGGGAAGGTCACCGGGTACGCCCGGTTCCGTACGAAGATGGGCTGGTCGCCGAGCGGGCACGACGGCACGGTGACGCTGGAGGACCTCGCCGCGCTCGACCCGGCGAGCGACGCGGCGCTGTGGCGGTTCCTGTTCGGCATCGACCTGATGACGACGCTGACGGTGCGGGGGCGGCCGGTCGACGACGCCTGGCAGTACCAGGTCTCCGACATCCGGCGCTGTCTGACGCGGGTGCGGGACATGGGGTACGTGCGTCTCGTCGACGTCGGTGCGGCGCTCGCGGCGCGGACCTACCAGGCGCCGGTGGACGTGGTGCTGGAGGTGGCGGACGCCTTCTGCCCCTGGAACGCGGGGCGTTGGCGGCTGACCGGGGACGCCAAGGGGGCGTCCTGCGAGCGTACGACGGACACGGCCGAGCTGGCACTGTCGGTACGGGAGTTGGGGGCGGCGTACCTCGGCGGCGTGTCCCTGCTGTCGCTGGCGCGGGCCGGGCGGGTGGGCGAACTGCGGCCGGGGGCGCTGGCGGAGGCGTCGGCGGCGTTCGGGTCACCGGTGGTGCCGTGGCTGCCGCACGGCTTCTAGCGCGCGCTCAGCGTTTCTGGCAGGTGGGGCACCAGAAGAGGTTGCGGGCGGCGAGGCCGGCGGTGCGGATCCCGGTGCCGCACAGGTGGCAGGGCAGGGTGGCCCGGCGGTAGACGTACACCTCGCCGCCGTGGTCGTCGACGCGCGGCGGGCGGCCCATCGCCTCCGGGGTGTGCTCGGGGCGGACGGTGTCGATGCGGTTGTTGCGGACGCCCTCGTGCATGAGCCCGACGAGGTCGGCCCAGACGGCGTCCCACTCGGCGGGGGTGATGTCCCTGCCCGCGCGGTACGGGTCGATCCCGTGCCGGAACAGGACCTCGGCGCGGTAGACGTTCCCGACCCCGGCGATGACCTTCTGGTCCATCAGCAGGGCGGCGACGGTCGTGCGGCTGCGGGAGATCCTGCGGTACGCCGCGTCCGGGTCGGCGTCGGCGCGGAGCGGGTCCGGGCCGAGGCGGGCGTGTACGGCGGCCTTCTCGGCGTCGGTGATCAGGGCGCAGGTGGTGGGACCGCGCAGGTCGACGTAGGCGGTGGGGTTCGCCAGGCGGAGGCGGACGGTGTCGGTGGCCGGGGGCGCGGGGGCGTCACCGAAGGCGACCTTGCCGAAGAGGCCGAGGTGGATGTGGACCCAGTCGCTGTCGCGGAAGCCGAGGAAGAGGTGCTTGCCGTGGGCCTCGGTGCGGGTGAGGGGGGCGCCGTCGATCAGCTCCGCGGCGTCGGAGAACTTGCCCTGCGGGCTGCTCACCCGCACGGGCCCGGCGAGCCGGCGGTAGTCCAGCGCGAGCCGATGAATCGTGTGCCCCTCTGGCACTGACGTGATTCCTTTCCCACCCACCCACCCGACTCGCTCGGTGGAGAGATGAACGTCGAAGAACCGAAAACCCCCGCCCCGCACCCCAGCCCCCCGCAAGCCGCACAGGACCGCGCCGACTCCACCAGCAGCAACACCCCACCAGGGACCGTACCCGCTCCACCAGCAGCAACACCCGACCAGGAAGCGCGGGAGCGTACCGGCTTCGCCGGCAGCAACACCCCACCAGGAAGCGGGACCGTGCCAGCTCCACCAGCAGCAACACCCCACCAGGAAGCGGGACCGTGCCAGCTCCACCAGCAGCAACACCCCGTCTAGGACCGGGACCGTGCCAACTCCACCGGCAGCAACACCCGACCAGGAAGCGCGGGAGCGTACCGGCTTCGCCGGCGGCAGCACCCCGTCAGCGACCGGGACCGTACCGGGTCGACCGGCGGCAGTGCCCCGTCAGGAAGCGGGACCCTGTCGGCTTCGCGGGCGGCAGTGCCCCGTCAGGAAGCGGGACCCTGTCGGCTTCGCGGGCGGCTGTGCCCTGTCAGGGGCGCGGGGAACTGCGCGATCAGCCCCCGCGTGCCCGCGGACGGGCGACTGCCGGCTGCCGGTCGGCTCCCGCCTCGTTTCTCGGGCAACCGAGTCGGGTGGGTGGGGGAGCGAAGGCTACGGCTGGGGGTGGTGCGCCGGGACCGGGGGGAGGTCGCCCGTCGTCTCGTACGCGGACAGCATCTCGATGCGGCGGATGTGGCGCTCGCCCTCGGAGAACGGCGTGTTCAGGAAGGTCTCGACGAACTTCGTCGCCTCGTCCTGCGTGTGCATGCGCGCACCCACCGCGACGACGTTCGCGTTGTTGTGCTGTCGGCCCAGCGACGCCGTCTCCTCGCTCCAGGCGAGCGCCGCCCGCACACCCTTCACCTTGTTCGCGGCGATCTGCTCACCGTTGCCGGAGCCGCCGATCACGATGCCGAGGGAGGCGGGGTCGGCGGCCGTCCGCTCGGCCGCGCGGAGGCAGAAGGGCGGGTAGTCGTCGTCGGCGTCGTAGATGTGGGGGCCGCAGTCCACGGGGTCGTGGCCCGCCGCCTTCAGCCACTCGACGAGGTGGTTCTTGAGTTCGAAGCCCGCATGGTCGGAGCCGAGATACACGCGCATGGGACGAGTGTGACATGGGCGTGACCGCACGGCAGGGGCGGGGCGGCATACCCGAAAGCATCCCGGGAATGGTGAGTAACACTACAGAACCTCAGGAAAACCTCAAGTAACGATCCGGATTCAAAGGTTCAGGAATCAGTCCACCTCCGTTTCACTGGACCGACTCGTACGCCGCTCGTGCGAGAGCCCGCTCACCCGGCGCAAAGGAATTCCCCCCATGAATGGCAACGGTCCCCAGGACGGCCGCCGAGACGGCCTTCAGGCAGGACTCAAGAACCGGCATCTGTCGATGATCGCCATCGGCGGTGTCATCGGCGCCGGCCTCTTCGTCGGCTCCAGTACCGGCATCGCCACCGCAGGCCCCGGCATCCTGCTCTCGTACGCGCTCGTCGGCACGCTCGTGGTGCTGGTGATGCGGATGCTCGGCGAGATGTCCGCGGCGAACCCCACCTCCGGATCGTTCTCCGCGCACGCCGACCGCGCGCTCGGCCGCTGGGCCGGGTTCTCCATCGGCTGGCTGTACTGGTTCTTCTGGGTGGTGGTGCTGGCGGTCGAGGCCACCGCCGGCGCCACGATCCTGGAAGGCTGGATCCCGGCCGTACCGCAGTGGGGCTGGGCGCTCATCGTGATGGCGGTGCTCACCGCCACCAACCTGGTCTCCGTCGGCTCCTACGGCGAGTTCGAGTTCTGGTTCGCCGGCATCAAGGTCGTCGCGATCGGCGCGTTCATCGTGGTCGGCCTGCTGGCGGTGCTGGGTGTGCTGCCCGGCGCGGACACCGACAAGGCGGGCTTCTCCAACCTCACCGGCCACGGCGGTTTCCTGCCGCACGGGCCCGGCGCCATCCTCACCGGCGTCCTGCTCGTCGTGTTCTCCTTCATGGGCAGCGAGATCGCCACCCTGGCCGCCGGTGAGTCGGAGGACCCGCAGCGCGCGGTCACCAAGTCCACGAACAGCATCATCTGGCGGATCGGCGTCTTCTACCTCGGCTCGATCCTCATCGTCGTCTCCCTGCTGCCGTGGAACGACCCGACCATCAAGGAGAAGGGCTCGTACGTCGCCGCCCTCGACTCCCTCGGCATCGCGCACGCCGGCCAGATCATGAACGTCATCGTGCTGACGTCCGTGTTGTCCTGTCTCAACTCCGGCCTGTACACGGCCTCCCGGATGGCCTTCTCGCTCGGGCAGCGGGGCGACGCCCCGAAGGCGTTCGCGCGGACCACCGCCCGCGGGGTGCCGATGGCCGCGATCCTCGCGTCCGTGCTGTTCGGGTTCGTCGCCGTCTTCTTCAACTACAAGTTCCCGGACTCCGTCTTCCTCTTCCTCGTCAACTCCAGCGGCGCGGTGGCCCTGTTCGTCTGGCTCGTCATCTGCTTCTCGCAGCTGCGCATGCGGAGGATCATCCAGGCCGAGGCGCCGGAGAAGCTCGTCGTGAAGATGTGGCTGTACCCGTACCTGACCTGGGCGACGGCCGGTCTGATCGTGTTCGTGCTGGGCTACATGCTGACCGACACGGAGGGCGAGAGCAGCGGCCGTACCACCGTGCTGCTCTCGCTGCTGGTCGCGGCGGCGGTGGTCGCCGTCGCCGTAGTGAAGGAGAAGGTGACCGGCCGCCGTGCGGGCCCGGCGGACCGGACGGCCGCCGAGAGCGCCGACCAGGTGTCCGTCGGCTGAGCCGATCCTCACGGCCGCCTCACAGCAGGGTGAAGCTCTCCTTCACCCTCTCGTAGATCCGTACGGCCTGGGCTTCGACCGCCGGCCGGTACCAGGTGTTGATCTGGTACGACTTGCCGCCGGCGTCGAAGCCCAGCAGCCGTGCGTGCCAGGGGGTGCCCCTGAGGGTGAAGGTGTACTCCCAGACCACAGCCGGGTGGCCGCGGAAGGTCGTCCCGGCCAGCCGGATCTTGGTGTAGTCCTGGCCCTGGTGGGCGCTCTGCTCGGAGGCGCTCCAGCTGTCCATGAGGTTGCCGCGGGCGAGCGAGGACTTCGCGACGAGTTCCTGGCTGCCGTCGGGAGAGGTGTAGTGGACCTCGGCGCCCGTCTTCACGTCCCGGCGCCAGCCGGGGGGCGGCGCCCAGGCGAAGCCGCCGGCCTCCTCGTGGGTGCCGGGCGGGAGCGAGCGGGGGCGGGCTGTGCCCGCCACGGTGGCCGACGGGCCGGTGGCGACCGAGGGGGTGGCAAAGGCCCCGGTCGCCGTGTCCTTGTCGCCGCCGCCTGTCGTGGTGGTGAGGAGGACGGCGAGGGCGGTGGCGACCGCTGCGGTTCCCAGTACGGCGAGGAGAGCCGTGCGTTTGCGGGCCTTGCGGTGCTGGGACGGTGCGGGTGGGCGGGGGCCCCTCGCGCCGTTCCCCGCGCCCCTGACGGGGCGCTCCGGTTCGGGGCGTTGCCGTACGGGTCCCGGGTGCGGGCGGGTCGGGAGCGTCGGGCCCGTCGCATTGCTCGACGGGGTTTGCGAACGGACCTCCGAGCGGGGTTCCGACGCCGCCTGTGTCGGCGCGCTGAGCGGCGGGAGTGTCGGTGCCACCGTCGGCTGCGGCTGCGGGCGTTCGTCCTCCGGGGCCGGAACGCGCATCACGTACGTCGGTGTCGGGCGTTCCGCAGGCGCCGGGTGGGCCACCGGGCGCAGTTCCCGTTCCGCTTCCTCCAGGCCGGGACGTGCGGTCGGGTCCTTCTCCAGGAGGGCTGCGAGCAGGTCGCACAACGGGCCCGCCGTGGCCGGGAGTTCGGGTTCCTCGTAGAGGACGGCGTGCAGGGTGGCCAGGGTGGTGTCGCGGGAGAAGGGGGAGCGGCCGCCGAGGGCCGCGCACAGGGTCGCGCCGAGCGACCAGAGGTCGGAGGGCGGGCCCTGCGGGCGGCCGGAGACGCGTTCGGGCGCCATGTAGTCGGGGGAGCCGACGAGCATGCCGACCATGGTGAGCGCCTTGGCGTCCTGGATCGCGGCGATGCCGAAGTCGGTGAGGACGACCCGGCCCGCGGTGTTCTCGACGAGGACGTTGCCGGGTTTGATGTCGCGGTGCAGCACTCCCCCGGCGTGCACCTGGCGCAGCGCCGCGACCAGGCCGAGGCCGATCCGGGCGGCCGCGCGCGGGCTCAGCGGCCCCTCCTCGGCCATGATCCACTCCAGGGAGCGGCCGTTGACCAGCTCCATGACGATCCACAGGCGTTCGCCCTCGTCGACGACGTCGTAGACCCGCACCACGTTGGGGTGGTCGATCCGGGCGGTGGCCCTGGCCTCGCGCAGGGTTCGTTCGCGGCGGGTGCGAGTGTCCTCGGCGTCGAGGCCGTCGATCCGCATCTCCTTGACGGCGACCTGCCGGTCGAGCATCTCGTCGGCGGCCCGCCACACCCGCCCCATGCCGCCCTGCCCGATACTCTCGGCCAGCCGGTAGCGGCCGGTCACCAGCAGCCCGGGGACACCGCCCGGCCCCGCGCTCTCCGGATTCCCCGCATTCCCCGGGCTCCCCGCGTCAACTGAATTCCCTGAATTCTCTGAATTCCCCGGCAATTCGCTGCACCCCCTCAACGACCGCCCCTGCCGACACATAATGGTCACACTTACGGCCGTACCAGCATAGTGCTGAGAAATCTTGTGGTACCTCTTCAAGTGGCCGCGAATTCAGGTGCGGTTCCAGGGGGTTGCAAGGGGGACGAACATGAGTTCTCGTCGTACGCTCCGGCGGTTGACCGTGGTCGCGGGATCGCTGGTCACGGCATCTTTCTCGGCCGTGCTGATCCTGCCGTCCGCGGCCGTCGCCGACGGCCAGGGGCCGGGAAGCGGCAAGGGGGGAAAGTCGGTCGACCAGGCGCCGGACGGGGTGCGGCTGACGACCACACTGCCCGAGAGGATCTCGGTCGACAACAGCTCGCAGAAAACGGCGATTACCGCCACCGTGAAGAACGAAGGGACCAAGGAAAGCGACAGCGTCAGGCTCTTGGTGGCCGGTTTCGACGGGCTGAAGGTCACCGGGGTGCGGGGCTGCGACGCCGTCGCCGCGAAGGATCTGCCGGCCGGTTCGAACAGCGCCTTCAGCTGTCCCGTGGGCACGCTCGGCGCGGGCGGGTCGAAGTCGTACGCGGTCGACGCGACGTTCGATCTGGGCGGGACCGGGAAGATCTGCCTGCCCGTGCAGAGCGCGGACGGGAAGAAGACGTTCTGGCAGCAGGGCCCGGTGCCGTTCGGTACGACGAACCCGTCGCCGAACGCCCCGGCCACCCCGCTGCTGCTCGGCACCGACAACAAGCCGGTGGGGCCGGGCGGCGACCAGTTGCCGAAGACCGGCGCCGGCAGTGACGTGCTGCCGCTCGGCGCGGCCGGCGCGGCCCTGGTCGCGGCCGGGGCGGCGGGGGTGTGGTGGTCGCAGCGGCGGCCGCGGCAGCGGTCGTAGCGGCCGGTACGACCGTGGGGCCCGGGGTGCGTCGGCACCCTGGGCCCCACGCGGGCCGGGCCGGGTCAGCGCTTGCCGACCAGCTTCCACGCCGCGGGCACCGCGCCCATCGCCAGGGCCGCCTTCACGGCGTCGCCGATCAGGAACGGGGTGAGACCGGCCGCGATCGCCGCGGACGCGGACATGCCGGCGGCGTAGGCCAGGTACGGCACGCCGACCGCGTAGATGAGCGCCTCGCCGAGCAGCATCGTGCCCGCCATGCGCAGGACGCCGCGGTCGGCACCGCGCCGGGCCAGGGCGCCGACGACGGCGGAGGCGAGCATCATGCCGAGGATGTACCCGAAGGAGACCGAGACACCGGAGGTGCCGCTCGCGAACCACGGCAGGCCCGCGAGGCCGGCCAGCGCGTACAGGGTGAGGGAGAGCAGGCCGCGGCGGGCGCCGAGGGCGGTGCCGACGAGCAGGGCGGCGAAGGTCTGGCCGGTCACCGGGACCGGGGAGCCGGGCACCGGGACCGCGATCTGGGCGGCGAGGCCGGTGAGCGCGGCGCCGCCGGCCACGAGGGCCACGTCGCGCACCCGGGACGCGGGCAGGAGGTCGGCGAGGACGGCGCCGGGGTGGGTCGACGCGGCGGCGGTGGCGGTGCTCATGGGGACTCCGCGGGGTGGGGCAGGCAAGGGACTCTGTGACGCTATCCCGGCCCGTCTGAGCCGGACACGTCAGCGGTCGACAAAGGCCGGAAGCGGCACTTGGTGGGCTCCCCACAAAGGGTGCGCGTTACACGCGGTCCAGGGTGACGCCGATCACTGAGGCAGGGATGTTTCAGTCACGTCAACGGCATTGAACAGGCCTGTGGAGTTCCACCAACCGAATCCCAGCACTCTGGTGGGATTCAAGGTTCCTGGCCTACGCTTCCGGACATGGTCGCCCAGTCCCTGAACCTCACCTCGCGTCGCTATGTCGACCTGCGACGCCAGGGCGCTGCCACCTGTCGCCGTACGCCCTGAGGCCGCGCGGCGGGAGACCGGTCCGGCGCGCCTCGCCCCGAGAGACGTGTCGGCCCCGTTCCCGAGGACGGTTTCCCATGCCCCGTACCGCGGCACCCCCGCCCACCTCCGCGCCCCGCGACCGGCGGCGGACCAGCGCCAGTGTGGTCCTCCGCTCGGTCCTCGAGCACGGGCCGGTCGCCCGCTCCACCATCGCCCGGCTGACCGGGCTGTCCCCGGCCTCCGTCACCGACTACTGCGCCCGGTTCACCGAACTCGGCCTGATCCGCGAGACCGAGACGCCGCAGCGCGTCAAGGGCGTGGGCCGGCCGCACGTACCGGTCGACCTGGACGACTCGCGCTTCGTGGTCGGCGGGGTGCACGTGGCCGTCCCGTACACCACGGTCGCGCTGCTCGACCTGCGCGGACGGGTCGTCCTGCGGCGGGAGTCGAAGCACCGCTCCACCGACCCGCGCGGGGTGCTGGCGCGGGCCGCCGCCGGGCTCGCCGTGCTGCTCGACGAGGTGCCCGGCAGCCGGCCACTGGGGGTCGGCGTCGCCGTCGGCGGCTGGGTGGACCGGGACTCCGGGACCGTCGTCGAGCACCCCCTGCTCGGCTGGCGCGAGGTGCCGGTGCGCGAGCTGCTCGGCGCGCACACCGGGCTGCCGGTCCATGTGGACGGCCACGCGCGCGCGTTGGTCAACGGGGAACGGCTCTTCGGGCGGGCCCGGGGCAGCCGGAGCGTGCTGCACCTCTTCGTCGGCAACGTGGTCGACGCGGCCTTCGCCACCGGCGACGAGGTGCACCACGGCCCGCGTTCCCAGGCCGGCATGATCGGTCATCTGCCGGTGCCGGGCGGCACCGAGCCGTGCGGCTGCGGACGCACCGGCTGCCTCCAGGTGGAGCTCAGCGAACGCACGCTGGTGCGGCGGGCCCGGGCCGCCGGGGTGACGGACAGCGGGAACCCGATGGACGTCCTCGCGGCGGCCGGGGCCGGTGATCCGGTGGCCGCAGGGCTGCTGGTGGAGCGGGCGCGGCTGACCGGGCGGGCGGTGGCGCTGCTGCTCGACGTCCTCAACCCGGAGAGCGTGGTCGTCACCGAGGTCGGGGTGCTGTACCGGGAGGACTGTCTCGCCGCGCTGCGGGAGGCGGTGGGCGCGGAGCGGGCGGCCGTGGTCGCGCCGACCAGTTTCCGGGAGTCGGTACTGGCGGTGGCGGGCGGTTCGGTGGTCCTCGACGTGCTGTACCGGGACCCGCTGAGCACCTCCCAGGCCGCGGCTCCGACCCTGTCACCAGAGCTTATTTAATTCAGAAACTCGGAATATTGACAGCCGTCGCACACGGCAAGGAACATCCATCCCATGACCTGTCGCACCCTCTGTTGCTGACGTCTTGACGCGCCCCGGGCGCGCATTTCCCTCTGCGTGAGATCTCCCTTTCCGGCCCTCTGCCGCCGGGAATTCGCCCTGCCTTTCTGCTGCTTTTCCCCTCGGAGCACTCCCATGCCTTCTGCGTCCTCCCCCGGCGTCGACCGCCGGCTCTTCCTCACCTCACTGCTCGGCGCCTCGGCGGCCGTGGCCGGGCTGAGCGGCTGCGCGGGCGGCAGTGCGGCCGCCGACACCGCGGGCGCCCCGAGCGCGCCGCTGGCCGGCAAGGTCCCGGCCGGCACCAGCCTGAAGATCGCCTCCTACCAGGGCGTGCAGCAGCTGGAGTTCAAGCTGGCGAAGCTTCCGGAACTGCCGTTCACGGTGTCCAGCTGGGTGAACATCGGCGCCGGTCCCGATGTCATCAACGCGTTCCGCGCCGAGTCCCTGGACGTCGCCAACAACGCGGGAATTCCGCCGATCCAGGCACAGTTCCAGGGTTTCGCCGCAAAAATCGTGGCGATCGAGCTGACCCGCAAGCCGAACTACCTGTTCGCCACCAAGCCCGGCAGCGACATACGCACGGTCGCCGGATTCAAGGGAAAGAAGCTCGCCTTCTCGCAGGGGCAGGCGCAGGGTGTCGTACTGCTGCGGGCGCTGAAGGAGGCCGGGCTCGCCTACGACGACGTGAAGCTGGTCCCGCTGACCAGCAACCAGTTCCTCACCGCCCTGCAGTCCGGCCAGGTGGACGTGGCCCCGCTGGCCAACACCCAGGCCCCGGCCTACCTCCAGCAGTACGGTCCGAAGGGCGCCCACACCATCGCCACCGACGTCGTGGACCTGCTCAACCTGCTGTGGGCGCCGCAGTCGGTGCTGAACGACAGGGCCAAGGCGGCCGCGATCGCCGCGTACATCCCGCAGTGGGCCAAGGGCCTGGTCTGGCAGTGGGAGCACCCGGACACCTGGAACGAGGAGTTCTACGTCAGGACCCAGAACCTGACCCTCGCCCAGGCCCGGGGCATCACCGAACTCGCCAACAAGCCGCTGTTCCCGCCGAGCTGGGACGAGGCGATCAAGTGGGAGCAGGAGACCGCGGACCTGCTCGCGGAGGGCGGGTTCGTGAAGAAGACCGACGTCTCCGGGCTCTTCGACCACCGCTTCGAGTCGATCGCCGCCGAGGCCGTACCGGCGGAGTACCGGAAGTGACCGCCGTGACCACCGGCACCGTGCCGGTTCCCCTCGCGGAGGACGAGGCGCACCGGGTCCGGCCGCGCCGCCGGCTCTCCCCCGGCCGCCGGCTGCCCGCCGCCCGGCTGGCCGGCCCGCTCGTCGTCCTCGCCGCCTGGGCGATCGCCTCCGCCGCCGGGCGGCTCGACCCCGGCGCGATCCCGGCGCCCTGGACCGTCCTGGACACCGCCGTCCACCTGTGGACCGCCGGGACGCTGCGCACCGACATCCTGACCTCCGTGGAGCGGGCCGGGTACGGCTTCGCGATCGGCCTGACCGCCGGGGTGCTGCTGGCCCTGGCCGCCGGGCTCACCCGCACCGGGGAGGCGCTGATCGACGGGACCGTGCAGATCAACCGGGCGATCCCCACCCTCGGCCTGATCCCGCTGTTCATCCTCTGGCTGGGCATCGGCGAGACCTTCAAGATCGCCATCATCGCGATCGTCGTCTACATCCCGGTCTACCTCAACACGCATGCCGCGCTGTCCGCCATCGACAGCCGGTACGTCGAACTCGCCGAGGTGCTGGACCTGTCGAGGGTCCGGTTCATCCGGGAGGTCGTGATCCCCGGCGCGCTGCCCGGATTCTTCGTGGGGCTCCGGCTCGGCGTCACCGGCTCCTGGCTCGGCCTGGTCGTCCTGGAGCAGATCAACGCCACCAGCGGCCTCGGCTACATGATGTTCCAGGCCCAGAACTACGGGCGCAGCGACATCATCCTCGTCGGCCTGCTGATCTACGGCGTCTTCGGCCTCGTCTCCGACACCGTGGTCCGGCTGATCGAACGGAGGGTGCTGTCATGGCGCCGCACACTGAGCAGCTGACCCGCCCCGCCGTCCGGCTCCGGGGCCTGACCCGGTCGTTCGGGGAGCGCACGGTCCTCGACTCCGTCGACCTCGACCTGCCGGCCGGGCAGTTCACCGCGCTGCTCGGGCACAGCGGCTCCGGCAAGAGCACCCTGCTGCGGGCCGTCGCCGGACTCGACCACGGGGTCGCCGGCAGCGGGGAACTCACCGCGCCGGAGCGGGTGTCGGTGGTCTTCCAGGACTCCCGGCTGCTGCCCTGGCGCCGGGTGCTGGACAACGTGGTCCTCGGCCTGGACGGCCGCGACGCCCACGACAGGGGGCGGTCGGCGCTGACCGAGGTCGGGCTCGCGGGCCGCGAACGGGCCTGGCCGGGCGAGCTGTCCGGCGGCGAGGCACAGCGGGCCGCGCTCGCCCGGTCCCTGGTCCGCGAGCCCGAACTGCTCCTCGCCGACGAGCCGTTCGGCGCCCTGGACGCGCTCACCCGGATCAGGATGCACCACCTGCTGCGCGAGCTGTGGACACGGCACCGCCCGTCCGTCCTGCTCGTCACCCACGACGTCGACGAGGCGATCGTCCTCGCCGACCGGGTCCTCGTCCTGGAACGGGGCCGCATCGGCCTCGACCTGACCGTGGACCACGACCGGCCGCGCGACGCGTACCGGAAGCAACTGCTCGCCGCCCTCGGTGTCACGGAGGACCCCGCATGACCCGCCGACTCCACCTCAACGCCTTCCTCATGAACACCGGTCACCACGAGGCCTCCTGGCGTCTCCCGGAGAGCGACCCGTACGCGCACGTCGACCTCGGGCACTACGTCGGGCTCGCCCGGACCGCCGAGCGCGGCACCTTCGACTCGCTCTTCCTCGCCGACGGCCCGCACCTGTGGGGCAGCGTCGAGCAGCGGCCGGCCGGGGCGCTGGAGCCGCTCACCCTGCTGACGGCGCTGGCCACGGCCACCGAGCACATCGGCCTGATCGCCACCGCGTCCACCTCCTACAACTCCCCCTACAACCTCGCCCGCCGGTTCGCCTCGCTGGACATCATCAGCGGCGGCCGGGCCGGCTGGAACATCGTCACCACGGCGGGCGCGGAGGCGGCCCGCAACTTCGGCGTCGACGAGGAGCCCGCGCACGCCGAGCGGTACGCGCGGGCCGCCGAGTTCCTCGACGTGGCGCTGAAGCTCTGGGACAGCTGGGAGGACGACGCGATCGTCGCCGACAAGGCGGCCGGTGTCTGGGGCGACGACGCGAAGATCCACCCGCCCCGGCACCGGGGCACGTACCTCAGCGTCGAGGGCGCCCTCAACGTGCCCCGCAGCCCGCAGGGTTACCCGCTGCTGGTGCAGGCCGGGTCGAGCGAGGACGGCAAGGCGTTCGCCGCCCGGTACGCCGAGGCCGTGTTCACCGCGCAGCAGACCGTCGAGGAGGCGCGGGCGTTCTACGCCGACCTGAAGTCCCGTACCGCCGCGGCCGGCCGCGACCCCGACCACGTCAAGGTGCTGCCCGGGATCGTCCCCGTCATCGGCTCGACCGAGGCCGAGGCGCGGGCGCACGAGCAGGTCCTGGAGGACCACATCGTGCACCGGCACGGGGTCGCGAACCTGGAACGGCTGCTCCACGTCCCGGTCGGCACCCTGGAGTTGGACGCCGAACTCCCCGCCGAACTCCCGTCCGAGGACGCCATCGAGGGTGCCAGGAGCCGCTACGCCCTGGTCGTCGCCCTGGCCCGCCGGGAGCGGCTCACCGTGCGGCAGCTGATCGGCAGGCTCGGCGGCGGGCGCGGCCACCTGACCTTCACCGGAACGCCGGAGCAGGTCGCCGACGCGATCGAGACCTGGTTCGTCCGGGGCGCCGCCGACGGCTTCAACATCATGCCGCCCGTGCTCCCCTCCGGCCTGGAGACCTTCGTCGACCACGTCGTCCCGATCCTGCGCGCCCGCGGCCTGCTGCGCACGGAATACGGCCCGCGCCGGACCCTGCGGGAGCGCTACGGCCTGCCGCGCCCCGCCAACCAGTACGTCACCCCCGCACTCGCCACCGCCTGAACCCCGCAGAACGCCCGCGGAGCAGCAAGCCCGAAGTACGAACCCGAGAGCCCGAGAACCCGAGAACCCGAGAACCCGAAAGGACGCCCCCGCATGTCCATCGAGATCCGCAAGGTCACCGCGCACATCGGCGCCCAGGTCCTGGGCGTGGACATCGCCCAGCCGCTCGACGCGGAGCAGGTCGCCGCGGTCCGCGAGGCCCTGAACGTCCACAAGGCCCTGGTCTTCGACGACGTCCGCCTCGACGACGAGGGCCAGGAGGCCTTCGCCCGGCAGTTCGGCGACCTCACCACCGCCCACCCGACGGTGCCCGCCGTCGACGGCGCCCCGAACGTGCTGCCCGTCGACAGCGAGCGCGGCCGGGCCAACCACTGGCACACCGACGTGACGTTCGTCCTGAACCCGCCCCAGGCCAGCACGCTGCGCTCGCTCACCCTCCCGCCGTACGGCGGCGAGACGCTGATCACCAGTTCGGCCGCCGCCTACCGCCAGCTCCCGGAGCCGCTGCGGGCACTGGCCGACACCCTGTGGGCGGAGCACACCAACGACTACGACTACGCCGTCCCGGACGAGGAGATCGACGCGGAAAGGGCCGCGCAGCGTGCCCAGTTCACGTCGATCAGGTTCCGCACGGTCCACCCGGTCGTCCGGGTGCACCCGCTGACCGGCGAGCGCGGCCTGTTCGTCGGGGGGTTCGCGCAGCGGATCGTCGGCCTGTCGAAGGACGAGTCCCGCCGCATCCTCGACCTGCTCCAGGCGTACGTCACCCGTCCCGAGAACATCCTGCGCCACCGCTGGTCCCCGAACCAGCTGGTCCTGTTCGACAACCGCATCACCCAGCACTACGCCGTGGACAACTACGACGGCCTGCCGCGCCGCCTCCACCGCGTCACGGTCGCCGGTGACGTTCCGGTCGGCATCGAGGGCAAGGAGAGCTACTCGATCGAGGGCGACGCCTCGCACTACACGCCCGTAGCCGCGTGACCACGGTGCGTTGACGGCACCTCCGGATGACGGGCGGCCTCTCCTGCCGAGCGGAGAGGCCGCCCACATGGACGCCGTGGACGAGCCGCCCCCGTGCCGCACCGCAGCACCCCGGTCGCGACCCCGCCGCCGGCGCGTGGTCGAGCAGTGCCCGCGGGGTGCGTTCCACCGCGCGCCGGAACACCGGCCCGACACTCTTGCTGCTAACCTGCATTTGCAAGTGATGTGCAATAAGAGGTTCGGAGGGGACCCACGCCCATGCCCGTCTACACGCTGCCTGAACTGCCCTACGACTACGCGGCGCTCGCGCCCGTGATCAGTCCCGAGATCATCGAGCTGCATCACGACAAGCACCACGCGGCGTACGTGAAGGGCGCCAACGACACCCTGGAGCAGCTGGCGGAGGCGCGCGAGAAGGGGAGCTGGGGGTCGGTCAACGGGCTGGAGAAGAACCTGGCCTTCCACCTCTCCGGCCACATCCTGCACAGCATCTACTGGCGGAACATGACCGGCCCGAAGGACGGCGGCGGCGAGCCGCTCGCGGCGGACGGCGTGGGTGAGCTGGCGGACGCGATCACCGAGTCCTTCGGCTCGTTCGCGGGCTTCAAGGCCCAGCTCACGAAGGCGGCGGCCACCACCCAGGGCTCCGGCTGGGGCGTCCTCGCCTACGAGCCGCTCGGCGGGCGGCTGGTCGTCGAGCAGGTCTACGACCACCAGGGCAACGTCGGCCAGGGTGCGGTGCCGATCCTCGTCTTCGACGCCTGGGAGCACGCCTTCTACCTGCAGTACAAGAACCAGAAGGTGGACTTCATCGACGCCATGTGGGCCGTGGTCGACTGGCAGGACGTGGCCCGCCGCCACGCGGCCGCGCGGTCCCGGGCGGATGTGCTGCTGCTGGCTCCCTGAGCCGCCGACGCGTCCTGCCTCGTGATCGTCTTCTCACCGGTCACCGGGGGCGGGCGGAAGAAGGGAGGCCCCCGCGAGGACGTGACTCGCGGGGGCCTTCCGGCGCGACCGGCTGCAGCCC